>JBMOHG010000683.1:0-1820 GCA_049317965.1 Paludibacter sp. | reverse complement strand
CTAAAATCTTATTTAAAAAAACAACTATATATTTACTTTGCCACAAAAAGGCATATATTTGTTGCAAATTCAATATTTTCTTAATTTCGAATCGTTCAAAATAAGTAACTGATTATGTTCAATAACCGTTTTAAGTTTTTCTTAAATATAGGCATTCTTATTTTTGTTCTTTCTTCGGTAAATGCCGGTGTTCCATCGGGATACTATTATTATGCCAAAAACAAAAAACAGGCAGCACTCAAAACGGCTTTAAAAACTTACTGCTCTCCACAAAAAGAACTTGAATATGGAGGCGGCCCCGGTTTTACCTGGGAAGGTTTTTTCTATACTGATCAAAAGGCAGATGGTTCTGTTATTGACATGTATTCAAACACGATACGTAAGTTTAGTGGCTTTTCAGCTGTTGACGGAATGCATATCGAACATTCATTCCCAAAAAGTTGGTGGGGTGCATATCCCAATAATGCTTACAAAGATTTATTCCATTTATATCCCGCTGATGCCAGCACCAATATGACCAAAAGTAATTTGCCTTTGGGCGAAGTAACCGGTACACCAACTTTAGATAATGGTGTGACTAAGGTTGGAATCAACGGATTTGGAGCGGTTTATACGGATAATTGTTTTGAGCCAGCTGATGAATTTAAAGGTGATTTTGCCCGATCCTATTTTTATATTTCAACTATTTACGAAGACTACGCCCAACTTTGGCAATCGCCAATGTTAAACAATAACACTTATCCGGTATGGAAACCCTGGGCATTGGATTTGTTGCTCAAATGGCATCGTCAGGATCCTGTAAGTCCAAAAGAATTGGCCCGAATTGAAGCAGTTTATAATATTCAGGGCAATCGTAATCCATATATTGATTATCCCAATCTGGTGGAAAATATTTGGGGAAATGACACCGCAAATGTTTTCCCATTCCCTATTGAAACTCAGGCATTTTTACTTACACCCCGTCGTGGATTTACACTTGATTTTGGGGTTATTTTGCAAAATGACACACGCACAAAATTACTTAAAATACAAGGAGTTAATATCAATTCTAATGTAAATGTTTCACTGCTTAAAAATAATCCGGCATTTAGTTTATCAACAAAAACTATTACGGTCGATAATACTTTAACCGGAATTGATTTAGGTATTAATTTTACTCCTCAAGCAGCAGGTTTGGTGCGCGATACTTTAATAATTGATGGTGGGGGTTTGACTGAAACATTGCGAATTCCAATAAAAGCATTGGCTTCGTCTGATTTTATAACATTAGAACCCACTGAAATTACTGCCGTTGGTGGAAAGCTCCAATGGATTTCAGATCCACAAGCACTAGATTATCAGTTAATTGTTTATCAAGGTGATAAGCAGGCAGGCGATTTAATTATTTCATCATATATCGAAGGTACAAGTTGGAACAAAGCTATTGAATTGTACAATGGAACCGGTAAAACCATCGATTTATCAAATTATTCACTTCAAAAACAATCTGACGGTGGTGGGTCTTTTGTTTCCACGTTAAAACTTGCAGGAACACTTGTTAACAATAAAAGCTATGTAATTGTGCATAAAAGTGCTGGAACAGATTTGATGTCGAAGGCACAACTGGTCACCGATTCATTGTTGCAATTCAACGGAAACGATGCTATTGCTTTGGTCAGAAACGGAGTAACAATTGATGTGGTAGGACAAGTTAATGGTGGAGCAGATGTATTTTGGGGTCAGGATTTAACTCTCAAACGAAAATCTGACGTTACACATCCGTTTTCAAATTTTAAACCATCAGAATGGACTACATTTCCAATAGATTCGTGGACAATGTT
>JBMOHG010000682.1:0-1826 GCA_049317965.1 Paludibacter sp. | reverse complement strand
GTGCCATTCAGGACGAACATCATAAACATCTTGAAGATGCAACATGGTACGAACGTTTATCGGTGGTAACACTTATCGCAGCAATTTTTGCCTTAGGTTCTGCTCCATTCTGGATTTCGAGCATGATTGGCGAAAGTGTGTTGCCAGTGATTACACAATTAGCGAAGTAAGCGGCCCCTAAATCCCCTAAAGGGGACTTGAAGACCAAGTTTATAAACAAATAAATTTACAAAGACCGATCAAAGGCTTTAAAAAATAAAGATATGGATTACAGTAGTTTTTTACAAATGAGAGAGGAGTTTTCACTGTTAGCAGTGATGGTTTTCCTTTTGGTTTACGATATATTTGCAGGTGAAAAAGCGCTCAGGTATTTTCAACCCATTGCGTTGGTTCTTTTTGCTGTTCATACGCTTCTCAACTGCATTCCCCGCGAAGCATTCGATGTGGCAGGTGGCATGTACCAGTATGTACCCATGCAAACCTATATCAAAACTATTCTGAACATTGGAACACTGATTGTTTTACTTCAGGCTCATAAGTTCCTGAACGACGATGCCAACCGCATTAAACGGGGTGAATTCTATTTCCTGACTTTTTCTACCTTGTTGGGAATGTATTTCATGATTTCTGCCGGCAACTTCCTTATGTTCTTTATCGGGTTAGAAACTGCTTCTATTCCAATGGCTACCTTGGTTGCATTCGACAAATACAATAAGAAATCGGCCGAAGCAGGTGCTAAATATATTCTATCAGCCGTTTTTGCTTCAAGTATTTCACTCTTTGGTATTTCACTTATTTATGGTACTACCGGAACATTATATTTCAACGATATACCTGCACTCTTCACAGGAACACCGCTTCAATTGATGGCGTTTGTATTCTTTGCTGTAGGTTTGTTCTTTAAAATTTCATTGGTACCATTCCACCTTTGGACACCCGACGTGTACGAAGGAGCACAAACAAATATCACTTCGTATCTTTCGGTAATCTCCAAGGGAGCAGCAGTATTTGTGCTATTTACGTTATTGGTAAAAGTTTTCGTACATATCATAGCCGACTGGCAACCCATCCTCTACGGATTAGCTGTAGTAAGTATTACTGTGGCGAACGTTTTTGCTATCCGACAACAAAACCTGAAACGTTTCCTTGCTTTCTCTTCCATTTCGCAAGCCGGTTATATATTGCTTGCTATTATAAGTGGTACAGCGCTGGGAATGGCTTCACTGGTGTATTTTGTGTTGGTATATATGTTCTCCAACTTAGCAGCTTTCGGTGTGCTATCGGTTATTGAACAAAAGACTGGTAAAATTCAAATGACAGATTACAACGGCTTGTATCAAACCAATCCAAAATTAAGTTTTGTGATGATGATAGCCTTGTTCTCATTGGCTGGTATCCCGCCATTTGCCGGATTTTTTAGCAAGTTCTTTATATTCTCGGCAGCAGCAGAGCAAGGTTTCTATGTACTTGTATTTATTGCGTTGCTGAATACTATCATTTCACTTTACTACTATTTATTGGTTATCAAAGCCATGTTCCTCAATGCAAACGAAAACCCGATTGAAAAAGTAAGCAGCGATTTCCCTGCCCGTATCAGTTTTGTGATTTGTACCATTGGTATATAGGTAGTAGGCTTAATCAGTACGTTCTACAATCAAATAGCTATATTCAGTTTCGGAATGTAATACACTTAAATACAATTAAAAAACCCGCTGTAAGTTTGACTTACAGCGGGTTTTTTAATTGTGAATCATATCTATTTTACCTTCTATTTTTTTCAAAAATCGAGACTGTGACCTGAGAGTCTGGGAAACAACTGTTGTTAT
>JBMOHG010000681.1:0-1827 GCA_049317965.1 Paludibacter sp. | reverse complement strand
GCAAGCTTGTATTTTGTCCTAGCTTCTTTATATTCACGCTGAACATAGGAAATATAACCCAAATCTCCGTATATTTTCCCCAATAAAGCAAAATCTTTATTTTCCTGACAATTATCCAATGCTTTTAAATACAGAACTGTAGCTTCGTCGTAATGTTGTGAATACATATACATTCGAGCTTTATAGAAATAACAACTTGCCAAATGTGGTTTGTCATTTTTATTTTGAAAGTAGTCAATAGAGAAGTTTATTAGCGAATCGGGCTTTAATGGCAGCTTATTTTTATCCAATGCCTGAAAAAGGAGTAATCCGTATAAAGCCTGATTAGAGTTTGTCATGGCTTGTTTAGGTTCTAGACGCTGTAACAAATGAAGAGCAGAGTCAGGATTTGATTCCATTATCTGTTCTGCAATCTTAATCTCATTGGGCAAAAATGAACATCCTGCGAAAAAGACAACAAAAAAGAGTATAAATATGCGGGAAATAATTCGCATGGCTTAAATATTCAATCCAATACTGTAAATTTATGCATTGCGTTGCAAAATTACATATTAAAATTCATTTACAACTACCGTTAATACTACATTTCGAGAAATTTGTAGAAAAAAACATTTAAACTTTCAGGAAGAATTACAAAAGCTGTATTCATTTGGTAAGGTTTGACATTTATGCTAAAGCCAATGTGAAAACACTTATTTTAATCCCGTTTACTTTCTGTAGTGATTTAATACATGCTTCTAATGTTGAACCTGTGGTCAGTACATCATCTACCAATAACACGTGTTTACCTTTTAATATTTCAATATCCCTGAGTTCAAAAATTCCCTCTGTGTTTTCATATCGTTCGAAAACTGATTTTTTTGTTTGTGTCGTATTCTCTTTTAACCTTATTAAACTGGTAATATCCTGTGGCTTCTGAAGTATTTCCGAAAGTCCCTTTCCAATCCATTCACTTTGGTTGTAACCTCTGGTTTTGTATTTCGTTGGATGTAGTGGTACCGGAATAATCACGTCGACAGTTGAAAAATCCTTAGAATCAATCAAATCGCAGGCTGCATATTTACCCAATAATTCACCAATTTCTTTATTTCCTTTGTACTTTAAACTATGAAGTAGCTTCTGAAATGGCGACCCTTTCTGAAAAAAGAAAAAAGCTGTACAACGAAAAACTGAGACTTTACCCCAGAATCTTTTTTCAATTGGATTGTCAATTTGCAGATGAAAGTTTGTTTTGGGGATACTATGTAAACAACTTAAACACAAATGCTGTTCAGTTTTTATTAAATTTTCTCCACATACAAGACATAAATCGGGGTACATAAGATTAAAAAAATCGACAAATGGATTTGATTTCATAGTAAAAAAGGTGGCATAGGTTATTGAAACATAGAGACAAGTAAAGTCAAAACTTTTGGCACAAAAATAAGTAACCCAATTACAACTGAAATAATTACACAAATAAGTACTGCACCGGCGGCAATATCTTTGGCTTTTCCTGCCAAAGGGTGATGGTTGGGTGAGACCAGATCTACAATATTTTCAATTGAAGTATTTATCATTTCCATACCTATAACTAAGCCAATGCAAAGTAAACAAATTAACCATTCAGTTAAACTAATCTGAAAGATAAAGCCACAAACAATAACTAAAACACATACAACTAAGTGAATTTTCATATTAGTTTCGGTTCCAAAAACGAAGCGAATTCCACGACCGGCAAATCCAAAACTCTTAATTGTTTTTTTCATATTAGTTTGTAAATTATTTTTGAATGCAAATAAAGTAAAAAAAAAGCATATTCTAACTTTTTAAGCAAAAAATAATCCG
>JBMOHG010000680.1:0-1831 GCA_049317965.1 Paludibacter sp. | reverse complement strand
AATAATTTTGTCGGAAATTCGAAAATGAGGGGTTTTCGGTCAGTGACTATATAACTAATGCGCAGTTTTGCATTCGATGGCGCCTCCAATGTGAAGCGTCCGTTTAAATCCGTAGCTACACCAATAGTTGTTCCGAGGATGATTACACTTGCACCAATAACAGGTTGTCCTTTTTCGTCGAGAACCACACCCGAAACTATCTTGGTTTTAGTAGTTATTTGCGGTTCGGCGTTTTTTGCTTTTTTTGTTGAAATCGTGATATTTTTATTCTTAACAACAAATACTATGTCTTTCTCCTTAAATGCGCTTTCAAGAATTTCATTAACTGTTGCATTTTTAAGATCAACTGAAATAATTGATTTACCAATTAACTCATCTACAATAAAAAAAGAGTATTTAAAATCTGCCCCAAGCTTATCCACTAATTGCAATACAGTTATATTAGAAACCTTAATGTCTTTCTTTACTTGTGCCGGAGTTGATTGGGCATTAGCTGGTTTAATAATTGTAAAAAAAATCAATAAAACCAGCATAAAACGAATGATTCTCTTGTAATCAAATTTTTTCTGAAGTTTGTTTTTCATATTTTATTTTTATCTTTGCAAATATTTTTTACATAATGAGGGCTAAACGACTTTACTATAAAGACGCTAAAACTTTGATTGTAAAACGATTAATTAGAAGGACTCAACGTTTATTCCCCAATAGACGAGTCCTTTTTTTTGTGAGAGAGTGTGTGATTTTTCAAGTGTATGTTACATATGATGTCAGTTTCTTAAGGTTTTACTTACTATATTTATTGTGGTTGAATCTTTTATTTCGTAGCTGAAGCCCAATTCATTCTCCAACGCTTTTAGAATTTCTTCCACTGGTTCTTCGTTCAGGAATGAAGCTGAAACAATGCGATTGGCAATTTTTGAATCTGAAATATCGATTTTTAATTTGTATATTTTTTCTAACTTGTTTGCCAAATCGGCAAATGTTACATCGTTGTAATTGTACCTTCCCGAAACCCAAGCCGTATTATATTGTGTATCGGTTATATGTGTTTCAAACTTTTTCGAATTTGCATCGTAAACAATTTCTTCTCCCGGCTTTAAAAGTTGCTCACAGTTCTTTGCCACAAACCGTACCGAACCTTCCACTAAAGTAGTTGTTACATTTCCAGTTTTATTATTTACGCTTACATTAAAACTTGTTCCCAGAACTTCTGTTTTAGTTCCTAATGCTTCAACAGCAAATGGTCTGGTCTTATCCTTTGTTACGTTGAAAAATGCCTCTCCGGTAAGTTTTACATCCCGGCGTTCTTTCCCGAAGTTAGACGAATAAGTGAGCGAACTATTTTTATTTAAAGTAACCTTCGTTCCGTCCGCTAATAAATAATCTACAGGTACCGATTGTGCCGAGTAAGTATAAATTTCGTTGGGTTGTGCCGTATATAAATACGCCATTCCACAAGTCATGGCAAAAAACACTACAGCCGCAACACTTGCAATCTGAAGATAGAGTTTTCTATATTTTGATTTCCGGATTTCCGGTTCAAAATTTAATTGAGCCATAACAGATGTTTCAAAACTTTCTTTATTCGTTTTGTTCAATTGAACATCAGCATCCCAATATTCTTTTAATTGGTTAAAAAGCAGGGTATGCTCTTTGCTATCCAGTAAAAGCTGCTTTAGCTGTTGCTTCTCGTCGTAACCGGCTTCACCGGCAAGTACTTTTGATACTAATGTTGAAAATTGATCGTCCATGATCGTGTGGGGAATTTATTTATAATACTAAAGACACAGTTAGTTGAAAATACCCCCATCGCAAAATAAATTATTTTTCA
>JBMOHG010000679.1:0-1832 GCA_049317965.1 Paludibacter sp. | reverse complement strand
TTATGCAGTTGCCATTTACAATTCCATTTGGTTTTGGTAGTCATGTCAGTTTATTTTGTTTGTTGATGACAGTTACCAGTATATTGTACACAAAACTGAATATGGCAACCACAAGTGGACAAGAACAAATTCCTGGAATGAAGTGGATGATGTACCTAATGCCGGTAGTTTTCATGTTTATGTTCAATAGTTATGCATCTGGTTTGAGTTATTATTATTTCATCGCTACATTGTTCTCAGTAATACAAACTTACGTGATTCGTGCTACAGTAGATGACAAGAAAATTTTAGCCGATTTACATGCAAAACGAATTGTTAATGCAAAGAAACCTGCTAAAAAAAGCGGTTTTATGGATAGGTTGGAAAAAATGCAACGTGAGCAACAAAAAGCAGTAAAAGGGAAAAAATAATTTTCAATTTTTTCAGTTATAGTAAAAAGCGCAAAATGGCAGGTATTAACTTTGCACTTTGCGCTTTTTTTGAGGGTTTAAATAATTCTACTTTACCAAATTAAAAATTGAATCGTAAAAGTCAAATAATTAACAAAATAGTTGTAGCCTCAAGTCCCCTTTAGGGGATTTAGGGGCGGTTAAATTGATTGATTACCTGCCCCAAGCCCCTAAAGGGGATGTGAAATTACCATCATCAAACATAAACTTTTCAATTTTAACAAAGTAGAAACATCAACAGTTTAAAAAAAATGAAAAACTTATTTACAAACTCAATTCTAATTTTATTAGTCACATTTATATTTACTTCCTGCCAAAAAAGCAGTCGATTCAAAATTGACACAACAAAAAACAGGGTTCAGGTAAAAATTCAACGCTTTGATAAGGACTTGATATTATTAGATACTGCAAATATTGAAGCCAGTATAAAAGTTTTAAATGACCGTTATCAGCAATTTCTTCCGGTATATTGCTCTGAAATTTTGGATACCACATCTTCAAATTCACAGGCTCTTGGTAATTTATTTACTCAATTTTTATCCGATACAACTTTCAAAGCCGTAAATAAGAAAACTTTAGAAACATTTAATGATGTTTCGGATATTGAACAAAACGTATCAGACGCATTTACTTACATACATTATTATTTTCCGGATGTAAAACTACCTGAGATTTATTTTTTTGTATCAGGATTCAATCGTTCCGTGCTCATGAATGAGCAATTTATATCACTTGGAACTGATTATTATTTAGGAAGTGATTTTTCGACTTACAAAAATTTTACTTACGAATATTTACTAAAAAACATGCAACGGAAATGTGTTGCAACAGATTTGGTTTCAGCTACATTATTCAGAGTATTTGCAAATAACAGTAATCAGGATCGACTTCTTGACGATATGCTTTATCGTGGAAAAATAATGTATCTACTTTCGGTATTTATGCCCGACGAAAAGCCAGAAGACCTTATGGCATATACCCCAGAGCAGTGGAAATGGTGCCAGACAAACGAAAAACAAATCTGGGCAGCCATTATCGACCAGAAACACCTGTTTTCGACCGACATGTTACTTATTCGTAAGTATATGAATGATGCACCTTTTACAGCCCCAATATCGCAGGATTCTCCTGGCAGACTTGGTACCTGGATAGGCTGGCAAATCATTGACAGTTATATGAAAAAGAATGAAAATATCGGTTTACAGGATTTGATGAATGAAAATAATTATCAAAAAATTCTTGAAGAATCGGGTTATAGGCCTTGAGAAAAGGGTCTGGGATAGGAAGGTTATTTCAATAGTGAAACAAATCTCCCACTATAATAGGATGGTTATTTCAATAGTGAAATGAATCTCCCACTACAATAGGAAGGTTATTTCAATA
>JBMOHG010000678.1:0-1833 GCA_049317965.1 Paludibacter sp. | reverse complement strand
TTTTGCATCGTTCATAACCGTTAAAGAAGTAATTTTATTGATATCCATCAATTCCAATGCATCGGTTAGAAGTTCATTTTCGGAAATTTGTTTGAATCCATGAGTCATAAACTCAATTGCTGTCAATTGTTTTATATCATCGAAACGTTGAATAGCACGACGAATATCACCATCGGTAATAATCCCAACAGCTTGTTGATTAATATTATAAACCAATGTCATTCCCAATCGTTTATTACTCATTTCGTACATAACATCTTTGAAAAGAGTTGTTTCATAAACTTTTGGGACTTCGGTCGACATTTCGTCCTTAACACGCGATATCAATCTACGACCCAACGCACCACCGGGATGATAAACCGCATAATTTTCGGCTTTAAATCCCCTGCGCTCCATCAGGCATATTGTAAGTGCATCGCCCATTACCAATGTTGCAGTAGTAGAAGTTGTAGGAGCTAAACCCAGCGGACAAGCTTCATTTTCAACACCAACATATAAAACCAGTGATACATCTTTAGCCAAAGCCGAGGTTCTGTTGCCAGTCATTGCAATCAGCGTACAGCCAATTTTCTTTAGAGGTGCTAGTACATTTAAAATTTCGGAAGAACTGCCACTATTCGAAATCAATAAAACAATATCGTGTTTACTAACCATTCCTAAATCGCCATGCATAGCTTCGGCAGCGTTAATAAAAATGGTTGGAGTTCCTGTGGATGCTAACGATGAGGCAATTTTATGACCAATAATGCCGGTTTTACCTACACCCATTATCACCAATTTACCTTTGCAGGTATAAATCATCTCTACGACTTCATTTATTTCCGTGCCAATTTTATCCGACAACTTTTGAAGTTCAGCTATTTCGGAATTGAAAATTTCTTTGCTACGTTGTATAAAATCCATGATATATTTAATTATGGTTTAATTCTTACAATTTGATTGTTCCGAATTACTACCATCTCACTATTATTCTTTCTTTTAGATTCTATAAGTTTATCATAAACCTTTTCCATTCCTTTAAGAATTTTATCTCTGTCGGAAAGCAAATTAGTATTCTTTTTCATTATAATATTCTTTGAATAATTGAAATTTATCTTTATTATAAACGGTTAGATCTGTCGAATTGTTTTTCTTTTCTGCAATAAATTCAAGCGAGTTATCTGAGTTATCAAATAATAATATTTCATCTACAATAGAGTAATAAATATCAAAGAAGTTTTTTATTCCATTATGAAACCTTCGTCTAATTATTTCTGATTCAATACTATGACCACCTTCTTTAACTCTTAATTTTACCCGTTCAATGGCAAGTTCTGTGTCTTGAAGCCAGTAGAACAATAGAATTACATGGTAACCATTCTCCTTTGCAACTTTTATTTTATTTTTATAACTCTTTGTAGCCAAAGTAGTTTCAAATGCAAAGTTAACATTTTGACTAATGAGTTCATCAATTCTCTTTAACATTAATCTACCGGCTTCAATTGCCACTTTTTCAGGCTGAAACGGTGACAATCCTTTTGCAATTTCATCAGCATTTACAAACTCTTTACAATTCAATATTTCGGGTAGTAATGTGAAAGATGCAGTTGTTTTTCCTGCACCATTACAACCGGCAATAATATATAGTTTTTTTATCAAGTTTGCTTTGGTTTTATATATCGAATTCCATTTATATTTTATGAAAAGTAGATTTTGGCGCATTGAATTTAATTCATAACTTGCCTAAATACTATTTTAAAATTAGCACATTTTCAAATTCTCAAATTACTATATTCTATCAATAATCATTTCCACAAACTCCCTCACGCAGCCTTCACCACCTTTTTTCTTCAT
>JBMOHG010000677.1:0-1839 GCA_049317965.1 Paludibacter sp. | reverse complement strand
AGCGAAGCGGTTCAAGGTGTTTGTGATTTTATAGCACCAAACCATCCAATAATTGAATATAAATCTCAATTGCTTCTTCAATTTCACTTACCAAAATGTATTCATCGGCAGTATGTGAACGTGCCGAATCGCCAGGTCCCATTTTCAAACTTGCAAAAGGCATAAGTGATTGATCGGAAAGGGTAGGGGAACCAAAAAGAGCTCGATTTAATTCCCGACCACGGTTTACAATCGGGTGATTGAGTGGAGAAGCTGTGGAACTTAATCTTGTTGAACGAGGTTGTACATCGCAATCAACAGCACTTTTAATTTCGTCTAAAATTTCCTGATTTGAATACATTTCGTTGCTGCGCACATCAACTACAAATGTACATTTGTCAGGAATAACATTGTGTTGCGTTCCGGCAGTGATTTGAGTTACAGTAGTTTTTACAGCTCCCAGTAAATCTGATTTTTTCTCAAAGTGATAGTTTTTAAACCATTCAATAATTGGTAATGCTTTGTAAATTGCATTATCTCCTTCGTTACGAGCGGCATGACCGGCCTGCCCATACACAGTACAATCGAGTACCATCAAACCTTTTTCGGCCACAGCCAAATTCATACCTGTAGGTTCACCCACTATTGCAAAATCAATTTTAGGTAACTCCTTCAATAAACTTACAATGCCATTGCTACCTGATATTTCTTCTTCGGCACTTGCAGCGAAAATAAGATTATAGTTTTGTTGGTTTTGAGTAAGATAAATGAAAGCGTGTAACATGCTCACTACACTTGCACCGGCATCATTGCTGCCTAAACCGTACAACTTTCCGTTTTCAAGAGTTGGCGTAAATGGATTTCGCACCCAGCCGGCAGCAGGTTTCACAGTGTCGATATGTGAATTGAGCAATAATGTTGGTCGCGTGGGATCAAATCCTGGACTCAACATCCAGATATTATTGTCTTTTCGTGAAACAACATAGCCTTTCAATTCTATATAGCGTTCCAGAAAATCTGCCGCAGCAGTTTCTTCCTTACTGAATGATTGTATTGCAATAAGTTGTTGTAATAAAGCAATCGCGTCGTTGGTTTGTTCTTGTAGATTCATAAGCCCCCTTAACCCCCTAAAGGGGGAATTTTAGTTAGTATCGTTTAATATAAAAATATAATATATAGTTTTAAAGAATAACCATATTTGAAACTTATGGTTGAATTGGTTCGTTTTTTTAACTACGAAGTAGTTGAATTTTAATAGCCATAGGTGAAACCTATGGATGATTGAAAAAAGCGTTCATGCGTTTTTTGTAACTACGAAGTAGTTGAATATGAATATCCATAGGTGAAACCTATGGAAAAATAATTCAGTTATCAAAGAAACTAAATGGGTTTAATTTAATTTACAATAGAAATTTCTCATCAAACTCAATCCCATGCTCGATTAACAAGTCCATCAACTCTTCTTTGTAAGTCTTTGAATGATGATGTTCATCTTGATTTTTTACATATTCAATCAACCTCTCTTTTTCTTTTATTGTATATGTAAATGCTGCATATCCATTCTGCCATCCAGTAAAACAGGGAAAGACACTATTTGTTTTAATAAAATCGCTACTCCCAAGTTTTATATCTTTTATCAATGAAGCTAGTGCAATTGTAGGATGAATATGAGTTACAATATGAATATGATCAGCAACGCCGCCAATACGATATAAATGACATTTTTTATTGTTTAAAACGCCCCAAATATATTTATAAAGTTCTTTTCTATTGTCTGCATCAAGTGATTTCTCTCTGTCTTTTGTGCTGAAAACCAACTGATATAAAATTTGTGTGTATGTGCTCATAGTAGGGTTTTTA
>JBMOHG010000676.1:0-1841 GCA_049317965.1 Paludibacter sp. | reverse complement strand
ATCAAAACATCTTTAAATTTAGAAGCTACAAAAACAAAGCTATTGTCAGCCACCTTAACCCCTTTTTGATAATTACTCAATGAAAGTTGAGTTACACTGCCATTTTTATTGATTAGTTTAATTGAAATCAAACTGTTGGTGTTTTTGTTTACAAGAACTTCAATTTTTGTAATATCCTGTTGCTTATTTTTAGGAATCAGTTCAATACTGAGATTTTGAACCGATTTGTTTTTAGATGAAAAACGAATGTTACTCTTTGATTTAAATCCAGATAAAATTGCCATCGGATTGGTTTCAGATAATTCCTTTTCTGAAGGTTCAGTTATCGAAACCTCATTGTTTTGAGCAATGTACGACCATTGAGTTTTACCATCGAAATATACTTTCATTTCGTCCATTTCCAACACAAACTTATTTCCTTTAAGGGTAAAAGTTCCATTTGAAACTTGCCCTTGTGGATTACTTTTATCAGAAATGGCAAGTTTAAAATTCGTTTTTATGGCATTGACTTTCACATCAGAAAGAATATTACCAATTATTTGTTCAGCATTAGCATTACTTTGTGCCGAAGATATATTAAATGTAAAAAGAAGAAATCCGAGAATGAAAATTATTTTATTGAACATTACTTTTATTATTTTAAATTATTACAGCCCCAGGCCTCCGCAATTGTCGGACAAGCTCAAAAGGGGGATTATGCAAGTACTGATTACTGCTAACTGCAAACTGTTAACTAACTAAAGGTGCTTCAAAATCTGTTCCAAATGATAATCGTCCATCACCAATACCTGACGGGCCTTACTTCCTTCAAATGGTCCGATAATTCCAGCCACTTCCAATTGATCAACAATTCGCCCTGCACGGTTGTAACCTATTGAGAATTTTCGTTGAATAAGCGACGTTGAACCTTGTTGATTAGCAACAATAAGATGTGCTGCTTCCTCAAAAAGTGGGTCACGTTTGGTCATATCAATGGAGCTGGTATCAATTCCTTCCCCTTCCGCTTTCACATATTCCGGTAGATAAAATGCTGTAGGATAACTTTGTTGTTGCTTGATATGATGTACAATGTTCTCAACCTCAGGAGTATCGACAAATGCACATTGAACGCGAATTAAATCATTTCCCTGTGAGAAAAGCATATCGCCACGACCCACCAATTGGTTTGCACCCGGAGAATCGAGAATGGTTCGCGAATCAATCATGGACGAAACACGGAACGCAACACGCGCAGGAAAATTAGCCTTTATTACACCGGTAATAATGTTTACCGACGGCCGTTGAGTAGCAATAATCATGTGCAATCCAACCGCACGTGCCAACTGAGCAATACGGGCAATGGGCATTTCCACCTCTTTACCGGCAGTCATTATCAAATCACCAAACTCATCCACAATTACAACTATATATGGTAAATAGCGATGTCCTTTTTCAGGATTCAAATGACGATTGGTGAATTTCTCGTTGTATTCTTTGAGGTTACGAACGTGTGCTTTTTTGAGCAAATCATAACGGTCATCCATTTCTTTACAAAGCGAATTGAGCGTTTCAACCACTTTGCTGGTATCGGTAATAATGGCATCTTCGCCATCGGGTAATTTTGCAAGGAAATGCTTTTCAATATCTCCATAAATATTGAACTCAACCTTTTTAGGGTCAACCAATACAAGTTTTAATTCTGAGGGATGTTTTTTGTAAAGCAACGAAGTTATAATGGCATTCAATCCAACCGATTTACCCTGGCCGGTAGCACCAGCAACTAGTAAGTGAGGCATTTTGGCCAAATCGACCATGAAAATTTCGTTGGTAATGGTACGTCCAAAAGCCACCGGAAGTTCAAA
>JBMOHG010000675.1:0-1854 GCA_049317965.1 Paludibacter sp. | reverse complement strand
ATAGAGCTTCGGAAGGGTGTGCTCTGCTCATGCAGGGCACACACAGCGGTTTGCTTCAAGCGGGGGGTGAATTGAGTAAAGAAAATGAACAACAAGTAAAAAACATATAGCGGTATGACAGGAACAGAGCTACTTGCTCCCCGCCTGCAGCAAGCCGCGGAACGTTGGGCACAATTTTGGAAAATCGAAACTGTAGAACTATTTTGCAAACTATAAAATCAATTAAAAATTATTGTTGAATCATGAGAACCCATATAGACAGATTTGTAAAGCTAATTTTCTTCTGGACAGGATGTTTTATTTTATTAATCTCATGTACTGGACAGAATACTAATTCAAAGAATGAATCAGTACAACAGAAAAGTTTGACAAACAAGCAAGTAGTAAAAGAACTAATTGGAGTTTGGTGGAATGCAAGTGAAAAAGATGCTCCTACTGCAAGTTTTCAGGTAAAAGAAAATACTATTTATTATCCAGACAGAGAAGAGCAATCAGAATTCAAGTATCAGATTGAAAAAGATTCGTTGATTATATTTTTCAATGGATTTGTTTCATCTTCAAAGATAAGTAAACTGAGAAATGATAGTTTAGAACTAATTACGGATGAAGAAAAAACACTCTATATCAAGAAAGAAAAATGAAAAACTGTGCCCAACAAATGCTATAGCAAATGCGGGTATGCGTGTTCGTTGAACCATTTGAATACTTTACATACATATGTGCTGGCAGACAGTTGAGCAACAATTTAATCCCGCACTTGCCTTAGCGTCATCCGTTACAAGCAACCGTAGAACAATTCACTACAACGAATAAACAGACAATGAAAATGACGTACATAATTATCGGAATTATAATAGCAGGTGGACTTTTTTTCTACTTGACAAGCTGTCAAAACAAAACATCTGTAAATGACAACCAATCAACAACAGACCAAGACACGATTAAAACAAAAGTTCACCAGACAAAAGAAAACGCATTTGAAGGACTGCGTAATATGGCGTTTACATCGACACCAGAGCAACTCGGACTCGCTTTACCAATAGACAAAACAATTGTTTACGGCGTTATTATGGATTGGGAAATGGATGGTGCAACAGCGACAACAGTTTCTTATCAGACAGGTGACGCAAGTTTGTATTTAAGTTCAGGCGGTGGAGTTATTGGTGGCGGACAACATCAAAACGTAAATAGAGCTGCGAGACAATTTGTTAGTTTAGCACAAACATTTCTCGACAAGACAAGCAAAACAGAAACGACACCTTTACCATCGACTGACGAAGTTAATTTTTACTTATTGACAAATAAGGGCGTTTTCGTTGGACAAGAACAAATGAAAAACTTTGACAATAATTCTTCTTCTTGGATAAAACTATTTGAAGAAGGAAATAATGTACTGACAGAACTACGCAATACCAGCGAGAGATAACGGCAGCTTGTAACAAAGCCTTGCTTTCAGCGGGGGTGAATTGGAACTAGAAACGACAAACAAATTAATAATCGCCAGCGGTAAGCGACAGGAAAGTGGGACTTAAACCCCGCTTGACAGCAAGCTGCGGAACGTCAGACTGTCTAAAAACATAAATATATGTCTCTGAGAATTGAATATTTGCAATATGATTCGGATACTTACCCAAATATCAGAACAACAAAAATAAGTTAATAGACAAACTGACGTTAGGGTGCATAATAGAAAACATACATTTGAGTAATTAAATTTGGTTTTATGTAACTTTTAAGTTACCTTTGCATTATAGTTTTTTAAAAATATGGAGAAAATCCGGGAAATAATTGCTTATAAAAGCTATTTTGAAGATTTTTTAGTTCAGCAACCATTAAAGGTTCAAGACAAAATCT
>JBMOHG010000674.1:0-1858 GCA_049317965.1 Paludibacter sp. | reverse complement strand
TTTTATCGGCATAAAGCAAAAATAAATTCGTGGCTTGTAACTTTAATTGCAGACTGGTTAATTTGAAAATATCAATTATCTTTTTAGGAATATCATACGACATGGAGACTTCTTTCAAACGGACAAAACCACCGTCAGCAATTCGTTCTGTTGAATAATTGTATGCGTTGTAAGCTTGTGACAGATTATCATTATTCTCGTACTGACGGCGACTTGCAATTACAGGAATGGAGGTAAATGCCTCATCGCCGGGCAATGTCCAACGGTTTTTAAATTCCTTTGGCATGGATGATAAATCGTTGTATCTGGCTTTGAATGAAGGATACATTCTGATTTTATTTCCAAACGAATAGGTAATAAAAGCGATAAATTTAAAGCCTTTCCAGTTTAGTGTATTTCCAAAACTACCGGTAATTGTTGGGTCGCTGGGTCCTTCGTATTTCAAAAATCCGAGCTTTTTAAACTCTTGAAAATTGAAATCGGTAATGGTTGTTTCGTCATTTTGGTTTTTAAAGGTGGGTAAACCTTCATCGTTTAATCCAAGAAATGGGATTGAAAACATGGCACGCACCGGATAGCCTTCCAATGCAAATCCTGAACCTGAAATTAATTTGATAACATTGGTGCGGGTATCTAATTTAGTGATGACATTATCGGCTTTCGAGAAAATAAAATCTGTTGACCATGTAAAATCTTTCGTCACAATATTTTTTGTGGAAATAGATAGCTCTACACCATTCGATTTCATAGAAGCGGCATTGGCATATTTTTGAATTTCTCCACCCACACCTTGCGTATAAACTAAGCCTATCAAATCAAAATTTTGTCGGGTATAAACATCGGCTGCCACGTTTATACGGTTTTTTAGAAATCCTAAATCAATACCTACATTCAACTCATGTTTCTTTTCGTAAGTTAATTCGCTATTTTCCAATCCGGCAATGTACATGGAGGATTCTGTAACACTAGCAGTTGGACGCCAAGGATTTTGACTTATAAAAACGGCTTGAGAGTTGGTTACAAAACTTGGACCTCTGTCGGCAGTTAATGAGCATGAGGACTTTAATGTAGCGTGAGTCAATGTTTGGTCAAAAAAGCCTTTGAACCAATTTTCTTCGTGAGCATTCCAAGCTCCTGCAATGTTCCAAGTTGGCAGCCAACGAGCAGTTTGTGAGCGACCCAATTTATTTGTTCCTTCGTAACGTCCTGTTGCATTAATTGTATAACGTCCTTTGTACGAATAAGTTGATGATATAAAGAATGCCATATTTCTGGAATAAGTCCACATGTTGGAGTAATAATCCGTGTTTTCTTCTTTACTTTGTTTGAAAACATTGTAGTCGTAAAATGGAGTACTGCTGTCGTACTGAAATCCCCAACCTCTATACCAGTTTCGGTTACGATCAATAGATCCTGTTTCCATACCTCCAAACAGATTCAAAATATGTGCTTCGGCAATTTCGGTGTTGTAATTTAGAGTACCGCGAAAATCAATTCCTCGCATAGAATAAGCTGTGCGATTATAAATACCACCTTCGGGCAAAATGGAGATAGGCAAAGCACTCGGATTATCGGGGTTTGAATACAACAGTGGATTTAAATCGCGAATAGTTGAGTTTTCAGGAAAAACACCTGCTCTGTATGCTTCAGCCTGATTAGATTTGTCTTTGATATTATGCTCCTGTGTGGAAGATTGATATTTTACTGCACCCAAAATGGATGCTTCTAGTCCAGGAATAATTTTCCAGTTTAACTCGCCTTGAAATTTTAAATCGGCTACATTCAAATCGATATAATTATTTTCGAGTTCATGAAAAATATTAAAATCGGCATAACTACGACGGTAATACTCATTTGG
>JBMOHG010000673.1:0-1883 GCA_049317965.1 Paludibacter sp. | reverse complement strand
TTTTAAAGTATTTTCCTTCCTGAGCCAAAGCACCCCAACGTTGTTTTTCGTTATTAATAAGTTGTAAAGCCTGAATGCCATGTCCGCTTCCATCTTTTGTAAATTGTAATTCCACATTGCAAAGTGGCGTTTTTAGGTCGTAAAAAGTAGAAGCATCTTCGATGAATGAAGGCGAAACTGGCTTTCCAGGAGCAGCAAACCACGCATTGTGTTCGTAACCAGAATGATACCAGTCAAATTTCGACCATTCCTTTTCGTATCCTTCGGCTGGGGTATTTCCCAAATATAAATCGTACCACACTTTATTGATATCGCGGTAAGGCAAAAAATACTCGAAACTACGATTAAAAAACATTTCGCTCCACATGGGTTCCGATTGTACACCATACCCTAATTCCATAAAATTGCCGCACAACAACGGACTTATAGGTTCGGTAAACATCTCGGTTGTCGAAATTTTGTAGATTTTCGCTGGTTGCTGTGCTTTTGAAAATAACAATACAACTAGCATTAGAAGTAATAAGCTAAATTTTGTGTTCATATTATTCATTATTTTCTTTTAAAATCTTACTTGTAAAAGCTTTGAATTCACCTTGTACTTTCAATAAATAAGTGCCAGTTTTCAAAGAACTTAAATCCATCACAAAATTATTTCCAAACGAAGTTTCACTTTGAATTACTATGCCCGAAAGTGTAGTAATGGTGAGTATATATTGTTCTTCATCAGCTAAGGCTACATTACCATTCAAATTTACGTCCGATTCAATTTTTATCCGTGCTAATCCCTGAACAGGATTAGGACTTACTGTAATGCGTGCCGGATGAGTTCTGTTAGTGGCATCGAGTTTTGTTGGAGCTGGCTTATAAATCAATTCAACGGCTTTAACTGCACTTTCCCCTAAACTGTTTTTTACTTTAAAATAAATGGTTTGTTTCCCTGTTACATTTAGCAATTCGTAGGTATCTTTCGATTTATAGGTTTTCCAAACACTTCCGCTAAAGCTTTCGTTGCTCGCAATACAGTATTCGGTAGGCAATCCTTTAGCATAACTTACAATTGGCACAATCCGATTAGGACTGAAATAATCGCCATTATTAACCAACAGATCAAGAACTTGAGGTGCCGATTGCTGTCCATTTGCAGTTACATTTACCATACAGGTGCCAGCTAAATTTCCGTCGTCGGAGACAGCTGTAATTTTAGTACTTCCAATTTTAATTCCGGTTACAATCCCGTTTTCGTTTACAGTTGCAATTTGGTCATTATCAGTAAACCATTTCACATTTTTATTAGTAGCATTAGTTGGAAGAATTTCGGGTACTAACTGAATATTATCCGTTTCGGGTACCGATAAAGTTGAATTTGCAAACGAGACCAAATTGACTGGAATTGACCTGAAATCGTAAAACCATTCTTTGGTATTAGCAGCTTTGGTTACTTGTAAATTTTTTAATTGAAACGGACTGAATTCTGTTGTAAGTAGGGCAAACTGACCTGAAAGTGATGTTAAATCTGCTTGATAAGTTGTTGTGCAAGTATATCCATTTACCGTAACCACAATACTTCCACTTTCGCTTACATCTATTTGAATTGAATTTAGCGAGTTAGGTTTAACAACATCGAACTGATAAATAGTTGACGCCGAAGAAAGCATTACTGCCTTGCTGTAGTCCATGTTTGTGAGACCTTGAACCTGCCATTTGTTTATCAAAATTGTTGTTCCTGAGTTCAATGTTTTGTTCGCTGAACCTAATGTAATCAAAATGCTTTTTCCATCGTTTGGAATATAGGCATCAAATTTAATTCGTATAGCCTTATAAGGTGCTTGAATGGTTGAAAAAGTAGTTGCTACTGCAGCTCCAGTAACTGAAGCTGGAGTACC
>JBMOHG010000672.1:0-1888 GCA_049317965.1 Paludibacter sp. | reverse complement strand
AAAAAAGAAGAGTAGAAAGAGAAAAAATAAGAAAAGATGAAATCGAAATGCAGCAAATCAATACTAACCTCACATCCCCTTCAGGGGCTTGGGGCGGATGAAAATTATCGTAGTACTCATACTCCCTCTTCGGGGGCTGGGGGGCTGCATCTATTCATTACTTTATTGCTGATTTTTTCTTCACTATCAAGCTTTTCTCAAGTTTTCAGCAAGCCGGGTGCAGGAGTTACAATTATCGTTCACGGCTGGAATCCTGATGGAAGTCAACCGGCATGGATGGATAAAATGGCTGATGCAATTATTGCACGTGCGGGCGGTGTGGGGCATATTGGAACAATAACCGTAAGCGGTTCTTCTGCTAATTTAACGGCTACTTGTAGTAATTGGAATTTTGATGTGGCATTAGCAAATTTGGGCGAAACTGTTATTCTTGTAAATTGGACTGCTGTTTCCAATCATCTTACAACATTTATAACTGCTCAATCGGTTGCAGCAGTGGTAGCTCCTAAAATTTATCAAAGCCAAAACTCACAACCGGCTTTATCAGAACTTCCCATTCATTTAATCGGTCACAGTCGCGGGGGCGGAATGATTTTTGAAATTGCCCGACTTCTTGGATTGCAAGGAATAGAGGTGGAGCAGGTTACCGCACTTGATCCGCATCCACTCACCGAAGCTGACCCACAACCTTTAATGGGAACGCACACACTTGATACTCCTGTAAAAGTGTACGAAAATATCCTTTTTGTAGATAATTACTATCAAAATATCAAATTTCCAACAGGACAATATATAAGCGGTGCCTACAACCGTCTTTGGACTTCGTTGCCGGGTGGTTATCATAACCAAAGCGGATATACATACAACATTATTCTGGCTAATTACGATTTTTCCGACCACTTGAATATCATTCTGGGGTATCATGGAACAATTGATTTGACAACACCCGTTACAAATGGTCAAGCCACAATGAATACATCTGAAAGAGCATGGTTCAATTCCTACGAAAATGCAGGAGAAAATACCGGTTTCAAATACAGTGCTATGGGCATGGAAAACCGTAAAAGTGCGAACATTCCGGTTGTGGGTGGCGAATCTGTGGTAGCAGGTTTCAGCAACAATGCACTTTTGGGCGGATCGGGAGTGAGGCAGTCATTAACGTGGACAAATGCCGTTTGGCCGAACATAATTACTACTTCTATTTTTAGAAACAACGCTGAACTGCAAACCGCTGCACTAACAGTGGCTGCAAACGAAGTAGTACAACTGAATTACAACTACCGCAGTTATGCAAATCCCTGTGTCGTTACTTTTTATATTGATATGGACAGGAATCCATACAACAACAATAATGTTGCAACCATTGGCACACAAAACCTGTTGGCAACAGGTTCAGCACTAACTCAATCCACTTTAAACTGGACTGTAAGTGGTTTATCTGACGGAACAAAATATTATATCTGTGCCAAAATTACAGATGGCATACGCACCCGGTTTCTTTATCCCAATTACGAAATTACATATAGCACTATCCATGCAGGATTTGAAAATATTAGTGACTCAAATTCAATCTGTATTTATCCAAATCCAACAAAAGGCTTGCTGAATATTGATGTTGATAATTCTATGAAACCTTTATCAGTAAAAGTATTCGACCTTGCTGGCAATTTGATTATTGAAAAAATGATTCAAAATAAAGGTCATACACAACTTGATATGTCCAATTTAAAAAATGCTATGTATTTCATAAAAGCAGATACATCCTCACAATTAAAAACTTGTAAATTAATAAAATACTAAACAAATCAAAATTCATCATGAAAACAAAACTAACAAAAATCAGCATGTTGCTTATGGCATTTGCCATCAGCATTCAGTTGCAGGCGAT
>JBMOHG010000671.1:0-1889 GCA_049317965.1 Paludibacter sp. | reverse complement strand
GATGATTCGAGAGTGGAACATTTTCAAATTGCAGCACCTGTATTGGAAAAAAGTGGATTCAGAGGGACTTTCTTTATCATGACTATTACCTACAACAAAAAGAATTATATGACCACCGAACAAATTGCACAGTTGGTAAAAAGTGGTCATACAGTTGGAATGCATAGCTGGGATCATACCATGGTTACAAAATATAAGGAAGCTGCTGATTGGCAGAAACAAGTGGAAGAACCAAAAAAGAAATTAGAAACTATTATTGGCGGTTCAGTTGATTATTGGGCTTACCCAAATGGTGTTTTTAATCACGAAGGGGCAATAGGACTTAGTAAGTATTTTAAATTGTCATTTATACTTACCTCAAAACGCGATTCACTTCAACCCTTACAAACAGTAAGGCGAATGATCGTTCCTGAATGGACTCCACAAGGAATGCTGAAATCAATGAAAAGAACGTTTACCAAGATTTAAGAGCCAAGAACCAAGAGACAAGAATAAAGATCCAAGTATCAAGAACCAAGAGCCAAGATTTAAGACTACCAAATCTTAATTTTTCAAATATTATAGTGCAAATAATCAAATAAAAAATATGAACAACAAAAAATTAATTCGCAACAAACAACAATTCTTATTAGCACTTTCTTTTATTTTTATCCTGACTGGATGTAATCAAAAAGGAGAGCAGAAATCAAAAGACAAATCTACAAAAGTTCAGCAGGAAGAAGTTTCAATACCAACTGATACATTGGCTTATAACAAAAAGAATATAGCATTGGCAAATGGAGATACTACAGGACGTTGGCCAATAAAATCGCGGATTTATCCATTAGATGGTGCCATTCTACCTTTCAATAGAATAATTGCATATTATGGCAATCTATATTCTAAAAAAATGGGCGTTTTGGGGGAATACCCGCCTAAAGAAGTGTGGCGAAAATTAAATATTGAGCTTGCCGCATGGAAAAAAGCTGACCCTACTACTCCTGTACTACCAGCTATTCATTACATTGCCGTTGTGGCTTCGGGAACTCCCGGAAAAGATGGAAAATACCGTACACGTATGCCTGAACATCAAATTGATTCGGCATTGGCCATCGCAAAAATGGGTAACGCCATCGTATTTTTGGATATACAAGTGGCGCTGAGCAACGTACAACAAGAAGTTCCGATGCTGGAAAAATACTTGAAAATGCCGCAGGTTCATTTAGGTATCGACCCTGAGTTTTCGATGAAAGATGGATCAAAACCAGGTAAGAAAATTGGAACAATGGATGCTACCGACATTAATTATTGCACGAGTTATCTGGCAAAATTGGTAAAAGACAACCATTTAACCCCAAAAATTTTAGTTGTGCATCGTTTTACCCAAGGAATGGTCAGGAACCACAAAAATATAGTGTTAAGACCTGAAGTTCAGATAGTAATGAATATGGATGGTTGGGGACAACCCGTGCTCAAACGAAGTACTTATAAGCTTTATATTTACAAAGAACCTGTACAATTTACTGGGTTTAAGTTGTTTTACAAAAATGACTTGAAAAAAGCTCCAAATGTTTTATTAACGCCTTCGGATCTTTTGCAACTAAAACCACAACCCATTTATATTCAATATCAATAATTGAATATAAATTAAATTTTAAGATTGCTTGTGCTGTTTATTTCAGTGCGAGCAATTATAGTTATTCATTTTTTTGATGTGCTATTAAAAAGCTTTTTCGTATAAAATTTATCACACCACAAATGAAGAGCGTTAGCCCTGATATCTAAATTCAAAGAAATCGGGATTGCAAGGACATGAGTGGTTTGAGATGGCGAGAGTGGGGGAAGCAATCTAAATCATTTTCACATTTAAACTAAATTCAATTTCTGCGATATTTCCTCTAAATGATGTT
>JBMOHG010000670.1:0-1891 GCA_049317965.1 Paludibacter sp. | reverse complement strand
TGCTTCTTTTGTTTGAGGCATTACACTATCATCGGCAGCAATTACAATAATTACTATATCGGTTATTTTTGCACCACGAGCACGCATAGCCGTAAAAGCTTCGTGACCGGGAGTATCTAAAAACGCAATTTTTTTACCGTTATCAAGTGTTACTTCATAAGCACCAACATGTTGTGTAATTCCACCCGCTTCACCAGCAATTACGTTTGCTTTACGAATATAATCTAATAATGAAGTTTTACCATGATCTACATGACCCATAACAGTTACAATTGGTGCACGAGAAACTAAATCTTCAGGTTCATCTTTGTCTTCTTCCACCGCTTCTTGTACTTCTGCACTTACAAAGTCCACTTCAAAACCAAATTCTTCAGCTACAATACTAATTGTTTCAGCGTCCAAACGTTGGTTTATTGAAACCATCATTCCTAAACTCATACAAGTAGAAATGATTTGAGTAATGGTAACTTCCATCATTTTAGAAAGTTCATTAGCTGTTACAAATTCTGTAACTTTTAATACTTTGTTTGCATTTTCTAGTTCAATAGCTGCTTCTTCTCTTTCACTTCTAGCATCATCACGTTTTTGTTTACGAATTTTAGAACGAACCGCACCAATATTAGGATTTTTACTTCCTGGATTTAAGCGTGCTAATGTTGCTTTTAATTTATCTTGTACTTCTTTATCAGTAATTTCTTTCTTTTCACCTGGCTTATAAGCTGGGTTACTTCCAAATTTATTACCTCCAGCTGAGTTTTTATTAAAGGGCGGACGACTTCCACCACCTGCAGAATTGTTTCCTTGATAAGGTGTGCGTGGTCCGTTTGGATTGCTTCCTTGGTAAGGTGTTCTTGGTGAAATAGCTCCACCAGCAGGGTTGTTTCCTTGGTAGGGTGTACGCGGTCCATTTGGATTGTTTCCTTGGTAAGGTGTTCGTGTCCCATTTGGGTTACTTCCTTGATATGGAGTTCTTGGAGTTCCAGCTGCATTATTACCTTGATAAGGTGGTCTTGCTGTTCCATCTGCTGGCTTAACGTATTTGCTTAGTTTATCATTTGTAGTATCACTACCACCAATATAATTATTGCGCTTACGTTTTTTCTTATTGTTTGCATCACTTGATGCAACTGGCTTACTAGTTGATTTTGGAGAATCTACTGGTAAAACAATTTTACCCATTACTTTTAACCCTATTAGTTTTTCGTAATTAGGTTCTGTCATTTGCAGAGCAATAACCTCAATTTCTTCTTTAACTATTGGTTCAGAAACAGTAATTTTCTCTTCTATAATTTCTGGATCAGCTATTTTTTTAACTGTTTTAGCCGTTGCTTTTTTAACTACTTCTACTGTTTCTGCTTTATCTTTTTTAGCAGCAGTTTTTTTTGCTACAGATTTTTCTACTTCTTTCTTTTCTTTAACCCTTTTGTCTGGTCGAGTTTTTGAATTGATAGTATCCAAATCTATTTTCCCTAAAATTGTTAATTTAGGAGAGTCATTATCAACATCATTTGAAGCAGATTCAATATTTTTTTCAACTATTTCTTCAACTTTTGATGCTTTTCCAACTTTAACTTTTTCAGGTTTTGGTTCAGATTTAGTTGTTGCTTCAACAACGATTTCTTTTACTACTTCTTTTACAGGAGCTGGAGTAATTACAATTGTTTCAGCAGTTTTTTCAATTGGTTTTACTGGTTTTGATTCAATTGGTTTTTCGTATCTGTTTGTTAATCCAGTTTTTACAACTATGTCATCAACATAATCATCATCGTTTGAAACTACAACAACTTTTGGTTTAACTTGGTCAATAGTAATATCTTTAGGTTTAACTTTATTATGGTTAAACAGTTTTGACTCTTCTTTGTTCTTTTTGTCGCTTTGAAAATCACTCAGC
>JBMOHG010000669.1:0-1892 GCA_049317965.1 Paludibacter sp. | reverse complement strand
TTTTTTTGATGTTTGTTGTGTCGCACAAAATAGCTGCTAACGACTGAGGCTTTGGGTATTAAATGTCAATAGCTTTTCTTAAATTTAAGTTGCAGTATTTTTAATTGTTATAAAGATTTTCTATTTCAGATTTATCTTTGAATATTATTTTCCCTTTTAGCATTCCAATGTTCACCATTTCATCTGCACCCGATGATTTTCCTCCAATTCTTAAAACCGCATCGCAATGATCGATAAGTTTAATAGCAATTGGATGAAAAATATCATTAAATATTTTGTCTCCAACTTCTTTTGAACCAGCAGTTTCTATTATTGGTAAAGCAAACCATTCGCCCAAAACCGGCATGTGTCCCATTTCATAAAGTTCCAATGCCATTTCATTCATTGCTTTAACATTGGCTTCAATTAGTTCAGGAATATCATTTGTTCCCGAGCGATATGGTCCAGCTACTAAAATTAATAATGATTTTTTCGTTTCCATTTTATATCAAATTATGAAGTTTTGCATATTGAAGCAACATGATTGTTTTCCCGTCCTTAATTTCTCCGTTTTCAATCATTTTCATTGCTTTCTCAATTTCCATTTCTAAAACTTCGATGTTTTCTTCTTCATCTTCAACTCCACCACCTTCATTAACTTTCATTGATTTTGAATATTCTGCTACAAAAAAATGTACAATTTCGGTTACTGAACCTGGCGACATATACGCTTCAAATATTTTGCGAACATCAGTAACTTTATAACCTGTTTCTTCTTCAGTTTCTCTTTTTATGCAATCTTCTGCGTTGTCTTTGTCTAATAATCCTGCGCAAGCCTCGATTAGCATTCCGTCTTCATTTCCATTTACATAAGTTGGAATTCGAAATTGCCTGGTTAGAATAACAGTTTTTTGAAATTTGTTATAAAGTAAAATTGTTGCTCCGTTTCCTCTATCGTATGCTTCTCGACTTTGCGTTTGTTTTGTACCATCTTTTTTCAAATACTCGAATGTTATTTTTCTCAAAACATACCAATTATCTGAAAGAATCTCAGTCTTTAAAATTTTAATTTTGTCTGTCATTTTTTATTGCTATTTGGGGTTTATAAGTCGACTTATGCTTAAAAACTGTTTGTCGAAATATTGATTTAAGTTTTGTTTTCTTTATGTTTTCAGTCTTTATGGTCGTAACGTGAATCTAAAGTTCAAAAGTCAGTCAATTCTGACGTTACAGAATCGTCAATTCGCTGTCCGTCAGATGACGGACAAAGCTAATGCGGGAATAAAACCTGCTAAGTGTACGTCAGCTAAGAATTTTCGTTGTGTATCAAGTTTTATTAGCAGAAATTCGAGAAGCTGCTGATTCTCTTTTCCCTATAGCGGGAATTAATTCCGCCACTTTTCCAAGTCCATGTTTTGGCATATTGTTATAAATACATTCGTAATCACCATCATTCACCTTGTAGGTTTCATGCCATATACCAACATCGCCATTATTACTAATTTTTTTGTTGAATGCTTTCCAGGTTGGATAGTGAACGCTATTTCTGTCCCTTGCATAGGCTTCAAGATGTTCAAACGACCTCCAATATTGTACTATGATTGGAGATAATCCTCCATACATTTCATAACCAAGAAAACCATTATCAGGATTAATCGATAGCTCTTTGATCATTTTAGGCAAGGTAGAAGCTATTGGAATCCATTTATGGAATTTCCAAAATCTGTTTATCCGCATACCCAATAAGAATACAACAAAATCACCTTCAATTTTGACTGTCATACGCTGATTAATTGTCTTTGCCATTACTGTTTTTTTTAATTTTTAGTTTACTATCTATTACTAGTTCCCAGTGACTTTATAGCTTAATAGTCAAGTGAAACCTGGGATTAGCTAAAACCGAAAAGTTTAAC
>JBMOHG010000668.1:0-1897 GCA_049317965.1 Paludibacter sp. | reverse complement strand
TTGTACTTGTGGAGAAATAATTATAGGGGCGAAAATTAAAAAACCGAAAGTAGATTCAGATAAAGTAATCGAAATTTTTGTTATAAATTTAGTTCGAAAAAAACTAAAACATGAGTACAAGATGGGTAATTTTGTTCACAGTTATTTTAACGGAATATTTTTGTTTTCCAAATTAAATATCCAATTGCAAGTAACGACAAAAACCAATAACCATCACCAACGGGAATTGGTGGTCCTTCAGGATCTTCGCCAGGGTCAGTAGCACCGGAACCTGGAGTATAATCTACGGATTGCTTAGTCGTTGAATCACCGTTTAATGATAAATCGGTGCTAAAAGTGTTAATTCCTATTTGAGAAGTTACATTGTTATCAGTTTTCTTTCGAGAACTCGAAAAACTAGAACCACCAAAACCACCACCATTTCCAGATGTATTATTTTGTTTTGTAACAGATGATCTACCCGATACACCTCCCATTGCTACAATACCATTTGAGCTACCCCTTTTTGGAGCATCAACACTGTAAGTAGAATAATTTTTTCTTGGAGCTGTATATGTTGGTATTGAAATATCGTTATTGTCATTGGAACTTATATTACCCACCCTAGGTGCATTTTCTATCGCTCCATTGAAATTTACACCCTGATTTTGATAATAATAAACCTGGGGTTTATATAAATCAGGGCTTCCAATAGGTGAATAGACAACCACCAAGAGCAATCCTGCCCATGTCAACAACCAAAGTATTATTTTATTTTTTCTTTTATCCACGACTAATTAAATCTACTCTACCTTACAATTATACGTTTACTGAACTGGTCGCTATTTGTTACTACTGTAGCAACATACGCACCTGGTGACAAATTCTGTTCAACTATTGTAAGACAATTACCACTAAAGTTGACACGTTTTACAAACCTACCAGACATATTGTAAATCAATAATTCTCCGCTTTCACTGGTTAAGTTTTGAATGAAAACCGAACCATTAGCATTGAAAATTTTGATTTGTTTAATCTCACTTTCTTTATCCTTTATTTCATAATAATTGGTTACTATTTTAAATCTCTTCACTGTTGAGGCAGTAGGTTCACTTACAAATGTATATTTCGAACCACTTGCAGTTATATCAATAGTCTTATTCTCAACTAAGTCAACTAAATAAATTCCAGAGTATTTTGACTCAACATTTTCATGAGTAAATGTTAGCGTATATTCTGAATCCTGACCTGCCTGGAAACCAAGTTCAGTATTATTCATATCATTTACTGCCGAAACCTGATATTCACCATCTGCTCCAATTGCAAAAATCTGAGGAGTAAGTGGTGATCCTAACAATTTGAAACCATCATAACCATTATCAAAGCTATTGGTACAAATTGAATCTGAGAAAATCCACATTCTATCTGCTGAATGAGCACCTTTAATATCAATCATCGTGCTCATTTTCTTTATAGCTTGTACATCATTAGAAGCTTTTGCTCTTTGTAAATCGGTATTAAACATGTGTACAGCGTTGTAATCAATTGCAAAGGTTGCTTGTGCCGAATTTGACATTGCTTTGACTAACATAGCTTGCATTGAAGGTACCTGACGTGGCAATTGCCCGTAACCGGCAGTGTTCTTTGGAATGGCAATATACTGCCCGGGACTTGTTCCAGGAGTCGTCTCACCACCACTTAGCCAAGCATTATAAGTTCCGCAATGATACAAATATACCGAAGCTTCTGTTTGAGTTCCGAAGGTTAACTGACGAATATCAATTGCTGCGGTATAAGGATTTGCAAATACATGTTGTCCGGGATATAAAGCACCACTTGTTATAGCCAATTGTCCTGAATTGAAATCTCCATTTTCTAATGTTCCTTGAAAATAAAAGGTTTTTGGAGCTTGTTGAAC
>JBMOHG010000667.1:0-1908 GCA_049317965.1 Paludibacter sp. | reverse complement strand
AAGAATCACTCAGCAGGTCATATAAGCAATGAAGAAGCAAGTGAATTGATTCTTTTTTTGCAAAAAGAACTTGGAAATGAAATGATTAATTTCTTTCCGGGAGTTTCGTACCGCCACTTATTGAAAATAAAAGGAGGAAAAAAACAGCTTCAGTGTACACCACCTCACGATGTGCCAGGCACACCTTTTAAGAATGTGATGATAAAAGCAGAGTCTCCGGAATCGGAAGAAACTGCAAATTTGCTCAACGATTTGATTTTACGTTCTCAAATTTTGCTGGAAAATCATCCTGTGAATCTGAAACGTGCAGCTGCCGGAAAAGACAAGGCAAATAGTATTTGGCCATGGTCGCCGGGCTATAAACCTGCAATGAAAACCCTGCTTGAAATATATAATCTTAATAGTGGAGCTGTGATTTCTGCTGTTGATTTAATAAAAGGAATTGGAGTTTATGCCGGTTTGAAAGTTATAGAAGTGGAAGGTGCAACCGGACTTTATGATACTAATTATGAGGGAAAAGCACAAGCAGCAATTGATGCACTTCGCGAAAATGATTTCGTATATCTGCACATCGAAGCAAGTGACGAAGCCGGACACGAAGGTAATGTTGAATTGAAAATAAAAACTATTGAATATTTGGATTACCGGGTTGTAAAACCTATTTTCGAAGAAGTTTCAACATGGGATGAACCTGTTACTATTGCCATTTTACCCGATCATCCAACACCTTGTATTTATAAAACTCATACTATTTCGCCCATACCATTTATAATTTACAAACAGGGAGAAGTGGCTGACAATGTTATGTGTTATGACGAATTTTCAGCAGAAAGTGGAAGTTACGGGATGTTGAAAGGCGATGAATTTATGAAAAATCTGTTTCAATAATAGTTAGCTTTATTTGTTAAGCATTTAGTAGACATTCTGAAATTAGAGATATTTAATTGATTCGTTTTTTTAACACAAAATACTAAGAAAAATTCCGCTATTTGGCGTAAAGAATATGATGAATTCTATTTACAATATTGGTATTTATTTTTACAAATTTGCAATTTTCATAGCATCATTGTTTAACGAAAAAGCTAGAAAGCTATATATTGGTCAACGAGATACGTTTGAAATGCTGGAAGAGGAGATTGAACCAAATGTACGTTATGTCTGGTTTCATGCAGCATCGTTGGGTGAGTTTGAACAGGGGCGACCAGTGATGGAGCGATTAAAAAGCGATAACCCCGAAACCAGAATTATTCTTACTTTTTTCTCACCTTCAGGTTATGAAGTTCGTAAAAATTATGAAGGTGCAAATATTGTTGCTTATTTGCCATTGGACACAAAACGTGCTGCTCGTAAATTTGTGAAACTTGTTCATCCTTCCAAAGCAATTTTTATAAAATACGAATTTTGGCCAAATTACTTATTAGCACTACAAGCCTCAAATGTGCCTGTATTTAGCATTTCAGCCATTTTTCGACCGAATCAAATTTTTTTCAAATATCATGGAAGCTGGTATTTGAATATATTAAAAACGCTACAACATATTTTTGTGCAGGATGATATTTCGCTCCAATTGCTGACTAAAAGTGGAATAACAAATGCATCTGTGGCAGGTGATACTCGTTTCGATCGCGTCTATGACTTGTATAAAAAAGCCAAACAATTGACGCTGATTGAAGAATTCTGTGATGGCCAACAAGTTATAGTTGCCGGCAGTACATGGGCTAAAGATGAAGAATTATTAGCTAATTATCTTATTCTTCATCCCAATATAAAATTAATTCTTGTGCCACATGAAATTCATCATGCACATATTACCGAAATTTCAAAGTTGTTGGATGGCAAATTTGTACGATATTCTGATGCTAATTCCGACAATTTGAAAAATACGAATTGTTTGGTTGTTGATGTTAT
>JBMOHG010000666.1:0-1914 GCA_049317965.1 Paludibacter sp. | reverse complement strand
TTTCTCTGTTTTTTTACCATGTTTACTTTTGTCTTTTTAAGTTTTTTGTATGTTGTGAATTAGTTCCGGTAAGAATATTGCCGGAACTAATTGTTTAAAGCGTTTTTTTTAGCGAAACCCTTGCTGATAATATTTGACATTTTTTCGGTTGTATCAGAAAAATATAGTATGTTTGTAAAAATATTCGGTTATGACAGAAAATATTGAAACTATAGGAAAATATAATTTTTGGAATGGAAATGTTCTCGACTTAGGATTTGAACGTAAGGAATACCTTGAAAAGATAGATCACTTTACCGGCAATAGGCTTGTGAAAGTGCTCGTAGGTCAACGACGTACAGGCAAAAGTTATTTATTGCGGCAGGTTATACGGCAACTTATTAAATCGGGTGTGCCTCCTCAAAACACTTTTTATATCAACAAGGAATTTATTGATTACGATTTTCTATCCGATTATAAAGCACTGGCTTTATTGGTAGAAGCCTATAAAGCAGAGCTCAAACCAAAGGGAAAGGTATATTTGTTTATCGATGAAATTCAAACAATAGATGGTTGGGAACGATTGGTTGATTCCTATTCTCAGGATTTTGTGGATATGTATGAGCTGTTTATCAGCGGATCCAACTCACAGATGCTGTCGGGCGAATTAGCTACCTTGCTTTCGGGTAGGTATGTTTCATTTCAGGTTTATCCGTTCAGTTTTATCGAGTTTTGTCAGTACAAACAAGTTGAAGAGTCGCGGCAGTTGTATCTTGATTATTTACAAACAGGTGCTTTGCCCGAATTATTTCATTTACCCGAACAAGAAACAAAAAGGCATTACGTATCGGCAATAAAAGATACAGTGTTGTTGCGCGACATCATTCAGCGGTATAATATCAAGGATGCCAGGTTATTGGAAGACATTTTTGCTTTTCTTGTAAACAATGCATCAAACCTTGTATCAGTAAATAATATTGTCAATTATTTTAAGTCTAAAAATCGGAAAACGAACTACGAAACTGTTGCTAACTATATTCAGTATATCGAAAACACTTTTTTGATTCATCGTGCAGAGCGGTATAATATTAAAGGGAAAGAAATCATTTCGGGTGTTAGTAAGTTTTATATCAATGATTTGGCTTTCAAAAATTATTTATATTCGGGGGTAGGATATGGCGCGGGGTATCTGCTCGAAAATGCAGTTTATCTGCAACTATGTCAGGCCGGATATGAGGTATTTGTAGGAACAATGCGAAATAGTGAAATAGATTTTGTGGCAAAAAAACAAGATCGGGTTATTTACCTGCAAGTTGCATATCTGCTTGCCGACGAACAAACAGTTGTGCGAGAATATGCTGCCTTTAATACAATAAACGACCATTACGAAAAGTATGTGGTTTCGCTCGATGATGTAACATTTCCATCTAAAGAAGGTATTAAGCATGTTCAAGCATGGAAATTAAAATCGATTTTATAAAGTTAACTAAATGCTTCACTTTTACCAACGAGGGCTTAGCTCGAAGCGAAACCATCGATATACGACAATATGAAGAGATTATTTTACATATTTATTCTGTTCGCAGGGATTGTCACCGCTGCGCCACACCTCACACGCAACTATGCCTACCGCTATTATTCTACCCGCGACGGGTTGGCACAGATGCAAGTGCTTTCTGCTTTTCAGGATAGAGATGGTTATATGTGGTTTGGCACCAAAGGTGGTGTAAGTAAGTTTGATGGCATTTCGTTCAAAAATTACACTTCCGATAATGGGTTTTCGAATGGCGATGTAAATTCAATTGGCGAATGGGGCGATAAGATGTTGTTCTTTTACCCGTTTAAAATTATAATGATGGATAGAAGTGGAAGAGTAGACACTATTAAACTTCCATTTGGTCAGCAATTTAGCAACTTCCACAAGTTTTTTATTCC
>JBMOHG010000665.1:0-1919 GCA_049317965.1 Paludibacter sp. | reverse complement strand
AATATAAAAAATTGTTTATTGTTACAAAATAAACACTATATTTGCATCCCGTAACTAAAAACTACAACTACTAACTATTTGTTTTACAGTTTTATTGTTTAATTATTATGAAAACTCGCGGAAAGGAACTTCTGTTTTTGTATTTGATTTTAGACCTGATAATTTTAAATTCAGTCATCTATTTAATGTCATATTATAGTGCAAATGCAAATAAATCTGATGAATATCTGATTGGTTTGTACTATTTGAATGCCAATTTATCGTGGATAATTACCTATTTTACATTTGCAAAAAAGAATTTATATTTAAGGGAAGGGTTTTCCAACAGAGCATGGAGTATTAGTCGGAGGATGTTAATATATATGGCTATTTCCACCATGTTAGCATTTTTATTTTTACCACACACTTATTCGCGCGTATTTTTAGTTCAATACTCTGTAGTTTTCTATATCAGTATTTTGCTATTTTATTGGTTACTATATTATTATCTAAAATTTAAAAGAGAAAAAGGGAGACATACAAATCGTGTAATTATTGTGGGTGTGAATGAAACTGCACATGTACTTCGAACACTTATTGATAGTAATCCAATGCTTGGATATCGTTTTGTTGGTTTTTTGTCGAAAAATCCAAATAATAATCCTGATGTTATTGGCAAACCTGATGAATTGGAAGCATTGATTAAAAAAAACAGTGTAGAAATGGTTTTTGTAACTGTATCATTAATAAGTCAAACAAATAAAACTACGGAGTTTTTAGGAATTTGCAATCATCTAGGTGTTAGATTACGAATTGTGCCGGAAAATCAGCAATTAAGTGCACCACGTATGGACATGGAGACGATTGGAAATCTGGTAATGATTAATCCACAGGAAGTTCCATTGGATCTTATTCAATCACGTTTTCTGAAAAGGGCACTCGATATAGTTTTTTCATTATCAGTCATTTTACTAATTTTTTCATGGCTATTTCCTATTATTGCAATTCTCATCAAGTTAAGTTCGAAAGGACCGGTTTTCTTTGTTCAAGATCGTACTGGTTTTAATAACAGGACTTTTAAATGCATTAAATTTAGAAGTATGCAGGTAAATCCTGATGCAGACTTTAAACAAGCCAAAGCAGGAGATGCTCGAATTACCCGAATAGGTAAATTTATTCGAAGTACTAATATTGATGAATTCCCACAATTTATAAATGTTCTCAAGGGCGAAATGTCAGTTGTAGGGCCTCGTCCGCACATGTTGAATCATACCAAAGAATATTCGAAACGAATTGATCAATACTTAGTACGTCATTATGTGAAACCCGGTGTTACCGGTTGGGCACAAGTAAATGGTTATCGCGGTGAAACAGATGAACTTTGGAAAATGGAGAAACGAGTAGAATATGATATGGAATATATTAAAAATTGGAATTTTTGGTTGGATATCGAAATAATTTTCAAAACGGTTTTCGATAAAAAAACCTATTTCAATGCAGGTTAAAAATAGTAATTATTACTGTTTATAGGCCTTTTTAAAAGATATTTAAACTGAGCTAAAATCAAATTTGATGTATTTAAAATAAAAAAATAAATACAATTTGAACACCTCGATGCATCGGGGTGTTTTGGTAATACTAAATCTCTGAAATAAAATTGAGTCAATAAAATAATCCGTGAACAATGAAAATAAATATCCAAATAATTTTATTTCTTCTTTCAGTCAGCTTTTGGAGCTGTAATTCAGCTGCCGAATCACCATACGAGAATATTATTTTTGTACAAAAGAAATCAATGCCAGGAGTAGCTTCTGCTGTTGCCTTTACTATTGATAGTGTAGGATATGTAACTCTGGGAAGGGATTCGAATGGAATATTCAGGAAAGAATGTTGGGCTTATAATCCTAGGCTGGACACATGGACAAAAAAAGCTCCATTTC
>JBMOHG010000664.1:0-1923 GCA_049317965.1 Paludibacter sp. | reverse complement strand
ACCAATGGAGCTGGTTTTAATAATGAAGCTTGGAAATTTGTTGCCGATGATGGACCAACAGGTAATTGGGTGAAAATAAATGATTTTCCAGGCCCTGCACGTGGAGTAGGTGTAGGTTGTAGTAATGGAGATCATTTTTATTTCGGAACAGGATACAGAACTTTTATAGAAAATGACTGGTGGGAGTATTTTCCTGCTACAGATTCGTGGATACAACGTAAAAATATGCCTGATACCGGTCGTGAAAATGCGGTTGCATTATCTGTAAATAATAGAATTTTTGTTGCAACAGGTCGGCACTTTGGTGGAAATCTAACGGGTGGTCATCTGAAATCCGATGTGCTCGAATATGATATAGCAAATAATGTTTGGTACGAACGGGGAAATATGCCAGCAAGCGGGCGCGAAAGTGCCATTTCATTTACAATTGGAGGTAAAGGTTATATTGGGTTTGGTGAAAATGACTCGAAAGTTCTAAATGATTTTTGGTGTTTTGAACCATGAAAATAGTTTGCAGTTAACAGTTTGCAGTCCCGCTTAACGGGATGTCGAAATACTCCATTTGCAGTTATCAATACTTGCATAATCCCCAGAAATTTATCCCGTATTTGAACGGGAGGGATTAGGGGTTATCAGTTTTATTAGTTATTGAATTATTTAGTTTAACAACATGTTTGAAAAAAAAGGAATAATACTTTATTTTATCATCTCACTTCCATTATTGATATTTGCTCAAAAGGATACAATTAAATATGAAGTTGGAATGCTGGGAATAACTTCTACAGGTACTTCTTCGCCATTTTGGATGCAAGCCAGAAGCAATGGTAAAATTGCATCAGCTGCTCAAAGTTTGGACGTTTTCGCTTCATTATCCAAAGATTTTGGAACAAAATCCAGATTATTTGATTATGGCTTTAAAGCCAATATGTTGATGCAAAATTATGAAAATAAGAGCTATCCCTATTTTCATGAACTTTATGCTAAATTCAGATTTTCAGTTTTCGACCTCGTAATTGGATCTCGTGAGGAATTGCTTGGAAATCAGGATCCTAATTTGTCGTGTGGTGGTTTTCTGTTTTCGCAAAATGCCCGACCCATGCCAAAAATTTCTATTGGTATTGAACGTTTTACTCCTGTTCCTTTCACCGCTGGTTATCTCGAAATTAAAGGTGCATTGGTACATGGTTGGTTTACCGATAATATTTATACCCAACATGCTTTACTTCATCATAAATATGCTTATGTCAAAGTAGGTGGGAAGCTGCCGGTTCATATTCAATACGGACTTGATCATGTTGCACAGTGGGGTGGTGTTGACCCAATCTATGGACAGCAACCTAATGGGTTACACGATTATGTAAATATTTTTTTTGGTAAATCGGGTGGGGAAGATGCAAACCGTTCAGACCAGATTAATGTGTTAGGTAATCATATTATTTCGCAAAGTATGAAATTGGATGTGGAAATTTCTGATTTTAAAATTGCTGCATACTGGCAAAATATATCCGAAGATGGACCATTTAGAGAAATTTGGAATACAATGAACATTCCCGATGGACTTTGGGGAGTTTCTATCCGAAATAGTAACTTCCCTTATGTAAAAGGAATTCTTTATGAGTATTTGAATACCACCGATCAATCAGGACCATACCACGATAGGGATGGAGTGGTATATGGCGGAACAGATGGCTATTTTTTTAATGGAGGATATCCAACAGGTTGGACATATTATTTGCGCACTATTGGAATCCCTTTCATAACACCACCGGCATTAAAAAATGGAATTTATAGTCCAACTAACTGGAGAGTTCAGGTACATCATTTTGGAATCGAAGGAGATGTTAGTAAGTTTAATTATAAGTTTATTACCTCATTAAGTTATAATTACGGTGTTAGATTCATGCCACCATACGATGAAATGAT
>JBMOHG010000663.1:0-1929 GCA_049317965.1 Paludibacter sp. | reverse complement strand
TTTCTGCTTGCAAAAAATGTTACTCTTTTATGGAAAATAATGGTCTTGAGCAAGTGAAAACAGCAATCCCAACAACAGAGCGTACAATATTAGAATAAGAAATGTGGAGGAAATGCACCAGGACGAGGGATAATAAGTGGAAAACAACTTTATTTATTGACAATTATATAGAAATATGAACAAACATACAATTATTTAAATATCTATATATGAACAGAACAAGAAATACAATAATTTTGCTCTTACTCTTTTTTATCATTAAATTAATGATAAGCTGCGGTATGAATAATGATATATACCCAATTTATTTCTTTGATTATACCACATTAAAAGTATCTGCAAGATCTGTGTGGTATTCAAATATTGATTATGACACTGTTACAGTTGATAAAGTTAACCGAAATAAAATACGATTAAATCTTAGCGTAAGTGATACAGTAAAGTCGCATTATTTGGGTTTTTCAAAATTAATTTCAAATTTAAATGGTTACGAAACTGTATCAGCAAATGAACCACTAATCTCAGAATATTATACTGCAAATCAAAACATTAAAAGAATTGAGATTTATACTTTGCAAAACTTTAATGATTCAATACACTCTGGAGATGATATTTCAAATGAATTTTTAGTTGATAATGGAGATATACTTTATACAAGAATAACCAACGCTGACAAAATATTGAATAAGGAATATTATATAAATCCTTATAATACAATTAATCTAGTTTGTAAAATCCCAGCAAAAGCAGCAACTGGTCAATTCAGGGTTAAAGTAATTTTATCAAACGATAAAGTATTAGAAGCTGAAACACTGCCAATAAAATTTATTGAAAATGATGAATATTAAAACTCTGAACCTGATTTTAATTATACTTTTTATAAGTTTTAACACATTCGCTCAAACACATAATCGCTCAAAACTTTCAATTACTTTTGGAACTCGTGATATGTGGCATACGCCCAACACAACCACAACCAATAATCAATTGGATTTTATCAATTATTTCGATTACTCAGATGAATTCCCAGCTTACGAGTATTTGGAAATAGCTCAACACCAATGGTGGAGTAGTAAGTTTGAGAGCGATTTCAAAATAGCTGTAGATCCTGGTTTTTCACCAAACTATCTGTACTTAAAAGGGATTTATAAAATAAAAAAATGGCTTGGTCTTTCAGCTTTGTATGTAGCATTACCACAGTCGCTGCGGCTGAGTGATTCTTTTGAAAACTTTGAACCAAAAGTAAACACCTTTATCGTTCAAACCGATGGAAAACGTTTTTATCAATACGATCATTGTTTTGGTGCAGGAATTTATGCCCCAATCAATTACAAATTTATTCATTTAAATTTATCGTTAAATGCATGTATTGGTTTATCACCTGCCTATAACAGGACAGTATATTTATATAGTTATTCTACTAATTATCATGCTGTTTACGATTACAAAATCGAATCAGCAACAACTTTTTTTATCTTACCTGAGGTTGATTTAAATATCGATTTTGTTGAGTTAGGAAAAGGAACTATTGGACTACAATTAAAGTCAAACTGGATGACTACACAAAAATCGATTTATTATAAGCTTAATAAAATGGAATGGACAACAGATAATTCTATACAATTAAATGTAAAACACGCACCTCAACAAATTACAAAATTTGAATTCGATGGTGGAATATATTTCCGTTGGTAATTTCATAAAGAACATAATACCAAGCCCTAACAGAAATTTAATCATTAATTCCTTGCAAAATGGTGGAATTCGCCGTTGGGATTTGCACTTTTTCGCAAGTTCAAGCCCGTTGTTAACAACGCAGCGTACAACATAAGAATAAGAAATGAGGAGGAAATGCGGTAGGGCAGAGGTAAAACGAAATATTGAAACAATTTAATACAAACAAATATGAAACAATTAATTAGACTGATT
>JBMOHG010000662.1:0-1935 GCA_049317965.1 Paludibacter sp. | reverse complement strand
CAGTTAATTGCTGCGTTACACTTGTGGCAGGACTGTAAGTTGAACTACCAGCCTGTGAAGCTGTAATATTGGTTGAACCTTTTCCAACAATGGTTACGGTACTTCCTGATATTGTTGCTACTCCAGTATTGGAACTTGTGTATGTTACTGCATTTCCTGAGCCACCACCAGTTGCACCTAAACTGAATGTTGCATCTCCATAAGTTTTAGCAGCTAATGCCCCAAAAGTAATGGTTTGTGCCGTATATCCATATTCGTAAGCACCCATATCAACTGCACCTGCACCTGTTGGACGAGCATTTCCCAAAATATCTGTTGTTATAAAAGTTGGAGTTGCACTTAAATCTATTCCTGCATTTTTTGCAGGACATCCAGTTAATAAACTCCAGTCGGCAGCTGCCGAAGCGGCTTTTTGTACGCCACCGTCAGATGTTGAAGGAACACCCACAAAGTTGGTAGGCGAAACAAAGGTATTGTTTGGCGAAATTGTTAAAGTAGTGATATTACCTGTTGTGCCTCCACCACCCGAACCAGCAGTATTTTTAGTAGAAGTTGTTGCATTGTAATTGCTAGTTCCAGCCAAACTAACTCCTGAAAAATTAGCTGTATTAGTATTATTCCAAAATACACAATTTTTTATAGTACCTGATGAACCATTAAAAGTAAATGTATAACCATTTGCACCTGGTTCATTATTATTGGCCAGCGTGCAATTATAAAAATTGCCACCGGAGGAAAATTTAACCGTGTGGTTTTTATTTGCATTTGCAACAGAAGTATTGTTGGCAAAAACACAGTTTTGAACCGTTGTAGTTGAGACCATAGTATACAATGCACTTGCTTCGTAATTTGTAGCAGCTCCATCTATATTCTTATTATCCCTAAAAATACAAGATTTAATAATATTTGTTCCTAAACGAACACTTAAACCGCCCACATTAAACCCACTATTACCAATGAACGAACAACCCTCGATGGTTGTTGTGCCAGTAAGAAATAAATCAGCACCACCAGCTCCTCCTATAGTAGAAGTTGGAGCAGTAACCGAAGAAGAACTATTTTCAATAAATTGACAGTTCTTAAGGCTAAATGCAGAAGTCCCACTATTATTAGTTGAACCAAGACCTCCACCTGAACCGGCAGTAGTATTTGTTTTAAAAATACAATTTTCAATAGTACCACCCGATCCGTTAATTACCTCAATACCTCCACCAAAGGAAGTCGAACTATTGTTTTCGATGGTACAACCATTTACTGTATTAAGTGCAGCATCAGATGTGTAAGCAAATGCGATACCACCACCATAAGTAGCACCACCATTACCTTTAGTTAACTGATTTCCATATATATAAGAGTCTAATACCTGACCTCCAGTTAAATATATGCCGCCACCTTTTCCTTCAAAGGCATTAGCAGCTGCAGTATTATTATAAACATTATTTGAAACAATACAATTTTGCATTATACAACCCTGTGATATTTGAGCTCCAATACCGTAAACTGTTTGAGTAACATTATTAATCTTACATTTGGTTATTGTAACACCATCAATATAAGTATTTGGAGTGGTAGCTATACCTGAAGAATTATACCCTTGAGGACTTGCATTATTTCCATCGAGAATTGTTGGTGTAGAAAATTCCCACGCTTTTCCGCCCGACACTTTACTCCGTTGTGCAATGCTTGTTTCGCTTCCTGCAAAGCCTCCATAAACATTCACTTTTCGTGTTCCAAAACTATAACTTAAAATGTAAGTTCCACCGGCTAGCCAAATTTCATCCGCTGCATTATAGGTATAACCTGCAGTGAAAGTGGTATAATACCAAGCTCTGAAATCGCTGGTGGTTACGTTTACTTCACCGGCTCCGGCAGTGCGCCAAGTGTTGGTGCCGGTAGTGCCTTGCACTAAATAACGCGTAGAAAACGCCGAAAGAC
>JBMOHG010000661.1:0-1939 GCA_049317965.1 Paludibacter sp. | reverse complement strand
AACCTTATTACCTTATTTTTTGGAAGTTATTTAGTTTTAGTCTAAACTCTTAACCCGAACACAGCTTATTAGCAAATAATTTTACTTGATACTGTAATCGGCTTCGAAATGTTGTGGAAATTGCTAATACAATAGCTAAAGCAATAAAGGATAAATGTATTTTCATAGCGATAAATTATTACCCTGCAAATAAATACAAAAAAAATCTGATATTTAGTAAAACATTCGAATTTATTATATAGACAAGGGTGTTTATTAACAACTATATAGTGTTGATATGTAGCACATTAACGCGCACGAAAAAAGAGGTTATATAGACAAGTCCAAATAGCCTCTAAAATCGTTAATATATTGGTCAAAAATGAAGGAGGAAATCGTGTAGATTATCGGAATTTGTCAATTTTAATTTCGTGCGCAGTCGGTAACGTTGCGTATTTATCGACTCTATTTGAACATTCAAGATGGTAGCAATCATACCTGTATCGAATTCGGCAAGCAGCAGACACGAAATAAACAGATCGTTATCGGTCAAAGTAGGATATTTCTCTTTTAATCTTATGGTAAAATTATTAAATTCCATATCAATGTAAGTCTTCAGTTCCTTATAAAATGCATCGAACTGCTTGGCAATAGCCTCCTTCGAACCTTCTCTCCAGAATAAAGGTCGTTTCGAACTGTTGGTTTGATGCATTTCGATATTGGAAAGTAAAATGTTTTGTAGTTTCAATTGTTTTTCAAGCAAAGCAGAGATTTCCTTTTCTTTTGCCGTATTTTCCTTTTCTATTTCTAATAATTTTTGTTTCTTATTGGCAATGTCCTTTTGATATTCAAATTCTTTTTTTCTTGCCTTCAATCTCCAGAATAAAAATAGTACAATAAATAAATTCAGCACCAATAACGACATTAACAGATACAAATCACTTTGTTTGTTCTTTATATTCAGATTTTGATTTTCTATTTTCAACCTCTGGAATTTATATTTCTTTTCCATTCCGGCAAAGCTAACGGCAAGCTTGCTTGTGTACAATGAGTCAATAGCAAAAATAGTTTTGGATGCATATTTCAACGCTTGTTTCGTATTGCCTTCTTTTTCGTATAATTGTTGCCAAAGCTCATAATAATGTGGTGCCATTTCGTTCAGTACCTTAATTTTATTCAAACAATACCGGGCTGAATCAGTATTACCAGTTTGTACGAAAACAGTTGCCTTCAAAAACCATTTGTTACTATTGTGTATTTCTACATTTGTTAGTGGTACTTTGTTATAATAATACAAAGCCTTATCGAAGTTGCGTTGCTTTAAATATACCGAACCCAGACATCGGTAAATAGTTGAAATTATAAGTGTATCATTGCTATTTTTTGCCATTTTTTCGGCTAAAGTATAGCTATTGATAGCATTATCGAAACTTGGTACTTTCAAATACTGTGTACCTAAATTAAGTAGACTAATGATACAATTTCGGGAATCGTTTATCGCTTTAAATGATTGATATGCAAGTTTAAAATAGCATATTGAACTGTCGACTTGTCGTTGTGTTTTATACATAGTTCCTTTATCACCATAAATTAAACCCATTAATTTGATGTCATTAACTTTTACAGCATATTCTTGAGCTTTTAATAAATTGTTGGCCTGTTCGCTTACACTATCGCGGTTATTAGCAGTGCGGGCATGATAAAACCAGGCATATCCGGCATGTACAGGGTCGGAATCATCAAAATAATCGGTGGCAATGCTAATAAGCGAATCCGATTCAACTTTATTTTCATTTTTGTCCAGCGCCTGACTCATCAATAGTGCATACAATGCATTGTTGTAAGCACCATTAATATTTTGGGGTTGAAGTTTTTTCAGTATTTTGAGCGAAGAGTCGGGAGCGGTTTCCATTTGTTGCTCAGCCACTTTTAGCTCGTTGGGTGTGTACGAACAAGCCAT
>JBMOHG010000660.1:0-1947 GCA_049317965.1 Paludibacter sp. | reverse complement strand
CAAACAACTTCGTATTTACGGTCTTACAGATTGTTTCTTGGGTCATCTTCGTTGGTTTATGCATAGAAGCCGGAGCCCTGATAGTCAATTTCATTTTCAGTCTGTACAAGCCCGAATTTGTCCAAAATTTATATCAAAAGTTGGACTTAAGTGAAATGTATGAAAAAAGTAAATGGGCTTTTTTCAGTATGTATAGTTTTATCTTGCTTATCTCGATTTTGAAGGCAGTACTGTTTTATGTAGTTATCAGATTAGTAATCAAAATTAATCTGACTCAACCCTTCAATAGCTATGTGTCGAGACAGATTTATTTAATGAGTTATTACACTTTTTCAATTGGAATCTTAAGTTACATAGCCAGAGAAACAACAAAAAATTTACAACATCAGGGATATGTTATTGACAGCTTAAACCAGTTTTGGGCAGATAGTCAAGCATTTATATTGATGGCGGCTGTAATTTATGTAATTGCTGCTATTTTTTCGAGGGGAGTTGAAATCCAAAACGAAAACGATTTAACTGTATAAGCTATGGCAATTATTGTAAACTTAGATGTAATGATGGCAAAGCGGAAAATTTCTCTGAATGAGCTTTCTGAAAGAGTTGATCTGACATTATCTAACCTTTCAATCTTAAAGACCGGAAAGGCAAAAGCAATCCGTTTTAGCACCTTAGACTCAATATGTAAAGCTATAGACTGTCAACCGGGTGACATTTTAGAATACATTAATGACGATATAAAAACAACGAACCGCTAAATCTCTTCGGATATATTGGGTCTGCTGAAAAACTATAATTCTATTGATATACAATGAAATAGTTACATGTTTTTTTATTAATGTGCATAGTATTTGCATATAATCGTTCATTTTACTTGCATGTGCATTTCCTATTTCAATCAAAAAAAATCCTCTTGAACAATCGGGATAAACTGTGGGATTTAATGTGAATAGCCATCAGTGAATCTGGTGGTTAATTACAACGAATGAATTTAGAACCCTGAAAGGTAGGTTGTAAAAAATTAACTACATATTTTTAAAATTTTCGTACCAAAATAAGAGAAATTAATAGAACGCGGACGGAGTATTTCGACGTTCCGTATTGACGGAATACGCAGATTTAGCGGATTGAAAAACGGATAGGAAAAAATGCTTGCATTTTTGATTTTTCTCTTAAAATCAATTGACAAAGTCAATTTTAAATCCGTATTAAATATAAAAATCTCAACATTTTTTAATGAAATATATTTATGAGAATCAAAGTTGTATTACAAGTATTATCTTTGCAGCAATATTCAAAACTTTATTTTAGACTGTTAGTATGAAACGAATCGGTGAAAGGATAAATACCAAAAGAAAACAACTGAACCTACAACTTAATGATTTGGCAAAAAAAGTAGGCATAAGTCCCAGTGCTCTTTCACAAATCGAAAAAGCCAAAGCCTTTCCTTCCATTATAACCCTGAAATCTATTGCCGAAAATTTACACACCACAGTAGGTGAGTTGATAGGTGAAAATGAAACGCTGAGCAAAAACCCTGTTGTGCAAAAAAGCGAAATGAAATTCGTTGAAAAAAACGTTTCCGGTACAGAAATATATTTGCTTGCACACCACGACCTTAACAAACAAATGGACACATATTTTGTAAGATTTGTTCAAGGTTCTGATTTATTGAATTTATTTACGGCTAATTCCGGTCAGATTTTCTGCTATGTTGTTTCCGGCGAAATCACATTCTACTTAGAAACTAAAAACTATTTGCTACAAGTTGGCGATAGTATCTATTTTAATTCTAAAGCACCTTACTCTGCCATCAATAATTCTGATAGTATGTGTGAATTAGTTTGGATTATATCTGTTTGAGTTTTTTAAACAATAGTGTTTTACAATACATTAGAGTTTATATATGTTAGACACTTATTGAATACTATTTTTATTGAACGCAAA
>JBMOHG010000659.1:0-1949 GCA_049317965.1 Paludibacter sp. | reverse complement strand
CAGCAATTCCGAAAAGAAATAATTTTCAAACAGTTTTTATAATTGGGCACAATGATATAAACCACTTCTCATTGCTGTAGTTTTAACGTATTAAATTATGTTTCATAATTACCGAAAGTCAGTTTTTATTTTGTGTTTTCGCCGAGTGATAGAGCGGTTTTTCTCTTCTGCCAGTTGTGTTGCAGTAAAAACAAAAAGAATTGTCATCCATATCTAAACTGGCAATTTTTATTTAAAATAGATTCTATTTGGCTAAAATCAAAATCGGCATGAGTTATTGCTCCGATTATAAATTCGAGCAAAGATTTTTGCGATTCATTTGCATTTTTACAAAGCTGCTTTTTGTATTCCAGCGATAAAGTATTTAATTGATTGATAATATGTGCTATTTGCAAGCATTGATAATAATTGCAAAATGTTTTGTGCGATTTACGTGCAAATTTATGGGCCAGGTTGTAGCCCCCATTTTTCTGTTCGTTAAATCCTTCATTCTCAATTTTCCAGCGTAGTCTTCCTGATTGTGATACTTCTTTAAAATTTTCTTTATTTATCTCTATATTAGTTACATGTACAAATCGGCAGGGTTGTTGGTCTATCTTTTGTACATTGTTTTCGATTACATTTAGCGTGTGTTTTTTGTAAATTAGATTGTTAATCCAAAAACCATTATAGGTTGTTTGTTTAGAATTTTCGATACCAATATATTTAAATTCTGTAGTTTGTTTATCCTGTTTTTGTGAAGTTATCTCTTCCCAAACTGTAGTCAGAGTGCCATCTTTAAAAGTAAATATAAAATCCCAATTATTGGTTTTGCATATTTTGAAAATGCGATCATTTGGGTAAAGTCCATCGCCCAAAATACAGATAGCCAATTGAGGATAAGCAGCTTTTAATTTATTAGCCAAGCGGATAAATGCTTTTTGCTCGCAATCTTGTTTATTGTTTCTTATGTTATCGGGGTCGTTAATAATCCATTCCGTCATAATAGAAATGCTGAATCCATTGGCACACAGCAACTTGGCTTCCATTACAGAGATTGAATAGGTTAGGATGCCTTTCTTTGATTTTTTGTAGCAACAATTTGGATATGGTTCAGTTTTGAAACTATGCACACCAGTACCATCAACAGCAATACAATACCTGTTGCGCTGGGTGCGCCATCGGGAAAAGGTTTTGTCACGAAGTAATTTTTGTACAATAGATTGTTTGATTGTTTCAAAAACATCCGTGGGTAAATACTTCATCAACAGGTTACTGGTATCTGTATCTGGAATGCGACAACCAAATACCTTTGTTACGTTTTTTGAGAAATTGCCTTTTCTTGAGGTATTGTCAGCGTTGTTACGTGAACCTCTCTTGAAAAGGAAAATGAAGATAACCCCCATAGCTAGTTCTCGCACTGTGTATTGTGGATATTTTCTCCAATCGGGCAAGGCTTCAAGAAGGGAATATAACTCGGGGAGTTTTCGGTTGATAACCACCCCCATTTGTACAGTCATTACAAAAGCATCATGTGCCTGTAATTTAATTTGAAGCAATTTTTGGCTGCTTCGACGGCCTCTTTTTTTGTTGGTTTTCTTCTAGCTAATGTAGGTTTTGTCAAGTGGGGAAATCTCGAAAATAAATAATCTTTTAACTCAAAATAAACTTCGTTCTGAATATAAAACGTTATCTTTGTGATACTTAAATGGCGAAGCAAATTTCATGTCTATCGCAGACCACTTCGCTTTTTTATGTTTAATTAATATAAAAGCAATGAAACTCCTCCCAAAAAGGCATCCTGGGTGGCGAAAGTCACCCTCATGTTAAAATTCATTGCCGACAGAAAATTTATGCAAACTTTTTATGTTGCAAATAATCAAAAAGGTGAGAAGATTTATTTTTTGAGATGAGCTAACTACTTAGAAGTTGCTGGCTTGTGAGCAAGAAATTTTCTTTCGGAATTGCTG
>JBMOHG010000658.1:0-1950 GCA_049317965.1 Paludibacter sp. | reverse complement strand
TTGAGAACATCTCATCAGGCATTTTTTCTATTGTATTCTTTGCAAAATAGCCTTTACTTCTTTTGATTAAATCCTGAATTGTTACTCTGTAGTTTATGAAATCAGCCTTTTTAAAGTTGTCAACAAGAAAATAATCAGCATCTTGCGTATTAATTTGCTTGATATTCTGAACCACTTTTTTGTCCAGCTTTTTTACCGTGTGCTGTCGGATAAGCCCGACCACTTCTCCATTTGCAATTTGCCACAAGGTGTAGCAACTGTAAATGGCGCCTTCAATGGTTTGCCCCTTTACAGCTGCAATAGTTGCACCACTTGAAGCATCAATATCGTTAGCAACTTTACTTACCAACTCCTCTTTTTTGAAATTTGAGAAAGCAGGTTCCTTATCGGTCAATAGTTCCGAAAGCTTTTGATAGTCAGCCTCAGTGAAGGGTTCGTGCTTCTGTTTTGTCAATGGTTTTTCTGGGACGAGTTCGTATTTCACAAAATCGCCCACCAAATTCCAGTAAAAAATCAATTCCACATCGTAGCATACTTTTCCTTCACAGATTGGAGTTTTCACCCTCGACTTGTACATTGTCAGCGTGTTGTCAATGTCCAAAACTTCTTTCACCGAAATCAGCACCGAATCCTGGTTCACAAATTGAAATACAGATGTTTCTTTGACTTCAGACTGAAATGTTGAAAATGAAAAACTTATGAAAATGGCAACGAGAAAGAAAAAACTCGTTAAACTTACTCGACCATTTTCAAGGAATTTCATACAATATCGTTTTAATTTCAAATTCTACTTTACTAAAATAAAACATGAAAATATTATTAACCACAATAGGCACAATAGAAAATAAAAATAAAAGATAAAAAGGACACAATAGACAAATACCTGTCGGCATTTTAAGATTTTAGACAATATAATAATGCTGAAAGTATTATTTCTATTGTAAACTATTGTGCCTGTTGCGGTTTACTCTCTAATTTGGTTAAGTAGAACTAATTACTTAAGCTTAATTTTATTGACTATTTCTTCGAATTCAACAAAGTATTTCCTTTGTTATAATTTTGAGTATGAGGTAAATTTGAATTACCAACACCAACTTTCATCAACTTTATCAATTCGGGCAAATAATGCTGATACAATCCACGCGGATCAGTTTTCTCTTTTTTGCAGATAGAAGCAGCCATTCCAAGCACTTCACCCATCATTCCTGTGGTTCGCATTACCCGAACGCTTCCTAATGCTGAGTGAGTTACACTGATATTGCGACCCGCCATCATCAAATTGGGTACATTCACAGAATACAAACAACGAAATGGAATTGGATAAGGATAAATTTTTGTGTGCATGGCTATTGATTTGTATTCTGTACCAGGAAAAAGTAGAGTGTTTTCCGGGTCTGGATAATGTAAATCGATGGTCCAAGAGGTAGATGCAGTTCCATCAGGATAAACTTTAGTTTCCGTCAAATCGGATTCTCGAAGTACATAATCACCCATTAAACGTTTTGACTCACGCTTTCCGGCCACATAAGCCACCCATTCTAATTGTTTGTTTGTATATTCGGCCTTTTCTTGCGAATGGTTTTTGAGGTACGACCAGTTTGAAAAAACCACCAAGATTCCGTAATCTCTTATTCGTTCTATTTCATCAATCTGATCCATGCCCATTCCCGTTTCCCAGTCCCAATCGCCACGCAAGCCTTTTTGAAGTTTGCTCTCATTCCAATCAAGTCCCCATTTAATATCCGGAAAATCAGCATCTTTATTCTTTTGTACAGCAAACCATTGAACGGAAGAACCCATGGTCATAGAATCGGATTTTTCGGGAGCCCTGCTTTCACCATATTCTTTGGAACTTTCTCTGCCTTGCATATATTTTGCACCTGCCAACGTTCCAATTATTGCATCGCCAGTACAATCGGCAAAAAGTGCAGCCGTAAACACACGTTGTTG
>JBMOHG010000657.1:0-1956 GCA_049317965.1 Paludibacter sp. | reverse complement strand
ACATTTACTGTAGCTGCGCAAACAGTGGAAATCAATAAGAATGAACTGAATACGATTAGAGATAATTTTAATAATTTTGATTTCATAAAAATTTTTTTGGAGTAAATTAGTTTTAATACTATGATTTTAAATAATGAAATTTTATTTTTTTTGAGGTCTGACACCATCGTGGCAATCGGCACAAGCAACGAAATGGATATTATTCGGACTTTTCGGGTCTTTAAAAGTTGTATTCATTTTGGTAACATCCAATTTGCAGTTAGACATGGCTGGATGGCATTTTTTACAACTGTTTCGGGCATCGTTACTGTGGGCATCATGGCAGGCCATACAACTCAATCCTTCATGAACACCACGTGGTGTGCGGTCATCGCCAGTTCCGGCTTGATGGGCAGCATTGGGGGCATGGCATTGAACGCAATTACGCATAACGGGGTCGTCAGAAACTTTAACAGCTCGCTTTCCTTCCCATAAAGTAAGTTTGGGTAAATCAGAAACCGGAAAATTCATTTTTTCGTGTCGATCGTAAAAACTCAACTCAGTTTTAGCACTGTCCCGTTGATAAAAAATTGCTTTCGGATCTGTGTAATCAGGACTTTTGAGCGGTGAACCTTCTTTATGAACCTGATGACAAGCCATACACGGAATGGCAGGTCGGGAGGCTATTTCAGCATTCAACATTTTCCAGGGACCTTTAGTGCTTAAAGGAGCTACAATTTGGGTAACATCACCCTTAGAAAACATGCCATGGCAACGCAAACAATCGAAGTTGATTTGCTCGGTTGTATTGTGTTTTTTGTTCAGAAATACGTGTTGATATTGCATAGAATGGCCACCTGATGACCATTTTGCAAATTCTGAAGTATGGCAACGTTTACAATTATCCATTACATCAAGCATTTGCTCTTCGTTCATGCGAATGTCCTCCGTTTTTGTTTTAAGCACATGATTCACCACCATCATGCTTTTTTCTTTTAAACTATGAATACCATTGCTTAAAGCTGTTCCGTGACATTCTTTACACGTAAGATTGCGGTGCGAAGACATAGATTGTGAATGCACTGATTTCTGAATTTCGTGGCATGAAGCACAGGTTTTATCGGCCGAAGCAGTATTCCAATATGTATAAAATGTACCAAACGATAATAGAAAAATTCCGAGAAGTATAGGAATTGAAATCAACGCCGTTTTTATTAATTTTTTATTTGCCATACTTTTCATTTATTTGAATCGGTTACCTTTAAGCCACTCACTTGCAATAAAACCACCAACACGATAACCCAATGCCATAATAGTTAAAACAGGATTAAACCCTCCATTATTCACATGCAAACTACCATCAGCCACAAACACATTTGGAACACCATGAATTCTTCCCCATTTATCCGTTACTGAAGTATTTGGGTCATTTCCCATGCGGCAAGTTCCAGCCTGATGTTGTCCGCCTGCCATACCTGTGCCGCCAACGCTTTGCCATGTATAAACTGCACCAGCTTCTTTCAACCAAAGTTCTGCTTTATCGGACATTAGTTGACAACCTTCCACATCCCTTGCATGACGAGTACCCGATAATCGAGCAACAGGTATTCCCCAAAAGTCTTTTACGGTTGGGTCTACATCAACCATCGATTCAAATACCGGAATTTCCTGATTTGGACCGTTAATCCGCATTAATCTTTTATAATTCTGGCGTTGAAACATCTTATGCTCTTTGCCCCACATAGGAGCATTATGTGGTCGGTAACTTGCAAACTGGTATGGAAGTGGTATGAATTCATTTGCAAGCATTCCGCCACCTATGATTCCTTTGTTATGATGACTAAAATCGCAAATAGCTACAGAAGCTCCCGGTCCTAAATCATCGAAATTATCTTCAGCAAAAATACCATAGGATGATGTGTAAGCATGTGCCTGCATATTATGACCTACCCAGCCATTTTCGTTACCAATTCCTTT
>JBMOHG010000656.1:0-1958 GCA_049317965.1 Paludibacter sp. | reverse complement strand
AGAGTAAAAGATGGTTCAATTTATTACTCGTGCTGCGTACAAACTCCCGAAGCATTCGAAGTCATTCGTTTGCAGCGATTACCAGCTTTTGTAGTGGCAGCACATTGAACCACCTCACTCCCAACCGCTTTCTTTGAAATGTAGGTCTTTGTAGATGTGGTTTTCCACGACCAACAATCAACACAAATTGTTTTTTCGATTACACGTTCTTGTTCATCGGGCAATGCAGGGAAAAAATCAATGCCGGTTTTGCGTTCCACACTATCAATTGAAACAGCAAAACTTTTCATTGGCAAAGTGGAAGAGGCATTGGGCAAAATAAAACCAATTCCTTTCAGTTCGGGTTTTGTAAAATCCAATATCACTTTGTAATAATAACGAGGTACAGAAACTTTTTCAGACCCAATAGTTGGAAGATTATTTTCTAAAACCGGACCAGTAACAACATAAACAGCTTGATTCTCAGATGCCCATTGTCTCACCTGTTCTTCCAGCCGTTTCCAAATACCACGATTAAAACCCGGCACTTGTGGCGACATATTGCTATAAAAAAATGATTCCTCCATACTTGCAGTACTCCAACCCATGTCGGCAGCAGGTGCCAAATGACCACGATCATAACCCGACCCCTTATAATCTTCATCGGTTGCCGAGCCGGTTTTTACTGCATTATCTGTACGAAAATTATTAGAGCGTTTTGCCCGTTTTACAGTTTCAGCAGCAGTTAATTCGTATGCTACCCAGTTGGCCTGTTCGTGCTTTTCGTTATACGACAATGTATAGCCAATATGTTTAATCACAACATCTTGCTTTGTAAACAGCGGAAGTTCCAATTTTACATTTTGCTGCGAAAAAGTAAAAGTAAAAATCATTGAAAACAAATAAATTAGGAAGTGATTTCGTTTCATAATTTTATGACTTGGGTTATTTGATGCAAATATAGGATTTCCTTTCCTAAAAAAATCTGTATCTTTGTAGCTTATTTATTAAGATATGAGAAAATTATTATTTATACTCTTCGTTGCTGTTCAGGTTACTGCATGTAATCAGGCTGCTAAAAGTGTACAAAAAGAAACTAAAACAGTAATTGTACCCACTTTTTCATCCGATTCGGCCTATAATTATGTTCAGAAACAAGTTGATTTCGGACCACGGATTCCAAATTCTGAAGCCCAAATAAACTGTGCAAATTATCTATCAGCAACTTTGAAACGTTTTGGAGCTGAGGTCATTGAACAAAAAGCAAATGTATTGGCATTTAATGGAACAACACTTCGTTCCATTAATATAATTGGAACTTTTAATCCCAAAGCAGAAACGCGGGTTTTACTCTTCTCACATTGGGATTCGCGCCCATGGGCAGATCATGACCCAAATCCGGCAAATCGAAAAAAACCGGTTATGGGAGCCAACGATGGAGCGAGCGGAGTAGGCGTTTTACTCGAAATGGCAAGGCAAATTGGAATTGCGAAACCAACTGTGGGAGTTGATATTATTTTTATGGATACCGAAGATTATGGTCCTACAGAAGACTATAGAGGCGAAACTACCGAAGATTCATGGTGTCTGGGGACTCAGTATTGGGCTAAAAATCCACATGTTCCGGGTTATAGTGCAAAATATGGAATTTTACTTGATATGGTGGGTGGCAAACAAGCAACATTTCTGAGAGAACAAATTTCGGAGCAATACGCTTCTAATGTGGTAGATAAAGTTTGGTCGCAAGCTGAAAGTTTAGGTTTTGGACAATACTTTGTTAACCGAAGTGGTGGTATGATTACCGACGACCACGTTTATGTAAATAAGATTATTGGCATTCCAAGTATCGACATAATACAATACGCTTCCGAAACGGGATTTGCAAGTTATTGGCACACAGTGGATGACACCATGAAGAATGTAGATAAGAATACACTAAATGCGGTGGGCACAACATTGATGCATGTGGTTTATAATGA
>JBMOHG010000655.1:0-1961 GCA_049317965.1 Paludibacter sp. | reverse complement strand
TTAAATTTACGGTTTACGGCATGCGCTATTGGTTCAGGCTTTTCGGGATGAACTACAAGGCGTTGCGTATGCCTGTGATAAAGGAAAAAAATACTTTGCCAACAGTATTGAGCAAAGAAGAATGCCGCGAACTTTTTCACGCTCCGCGCATGTTCAAGCACAAAATTATGCTCACCTTGGCTTATAGCGGTGGTTTGCGACTGAACGAGCTGCGGCATTTGCACATTGCCAATGTTGATTTCGACCGCATGATGATACACATCAAGCAGGGCAAGGGCAACAAGGATCGGTACGTGGTGTTGTCCAAAGTGATGAAACAGGCTTTGCAGCAGTATTATGCCGAGTACCAACCGCAAGTGTATGTTTTTAATGGCGAAACACTAGGCGAAGTGGTGGGCGAGCGCACCATCCAAAATGCCATAAAGGAAGCGTTGCGCAAAACCAAAATTCAGAAAACGGTGACCATGCACACCTTGCGCCACAGCTATGCTACACATTTGCTGGAAGATGGTGTTGATTTGATTACTATCAAAAACTTACGAATACTGCGAAATCTTGAGACAAAGAGGCATTACTCCTCCTGATATTTCGTTTGCAGGAGGTTTTGCCCGCGAAGACCATTTATTTAAAGCACTCTCGCTTGGAGCACCATACACCAAATTAATATGTCTTGGTCGCGCACCAATGATTGCCGGATTTGTTGGCAGCAATATTGAAGGTACATTCTTCCCTGAACGTAAGAATGAATTAAATGCACACTGGGATAAACTTCCAAGTTCTGTAACTGAATATGGTATATATCCTGAAGAAATTTTCTCGATGTGGGAAAGCGTAAAAAATAAAGTTGGTGTTGACGAAATGAAAAAAATTCCATTTGGAGCAATTGCTATGAGTGGATATGCTGACAAACTAGCTGGTGGTTTACAACAGTTTATGGCAGGTGCCCGTAAATTCAATTTAAACGAACTAACACGCGAAGACTTGATTGCGGCTAACCGTGAAACAGCAGATGTCACCAATATACCATTTATGACTGACGCATTGGATGCCGAAGCTAAGGCAGTATTAATGGCTTAAGCTTTTCAGTTTAATTTTTGAAAACGATTGGTTTGGATTTTCAAACCAATCGTTTTCTTTTTCATTTAAACCGCTTAATTTTCAATTTTATTTTTCATAAATCCTAAAACTTTCTTTATATTTGTAGCCAATAAAATAATTGTTATGATCTACAATCAATGGTATGTGATTCTCGAATCGCGTGAAGTTAAAAGAAACAAAACACTTAAAGTTACCCGATTGAACCAAACAATGGTGCTTTGGCGTGATGAAAATGGCAAAGTTTGTTGTATTGCCGACCGTTGTTGCCATCGTGGGGCATCTCTATCGTGTGGTAAATTGGTAGATGGAAAAATAGAATGTCCATTTCATGGTTTTCTTTTCGGCGGTGATGGTAAAGTAAAACTCATTCCAGCAAATGGTAAAAATGCAGTTATTCCGGAATCGCAGCGTGTAAATTCTTATGTTACTTATGAAAAATATGGATTGATTTGGATTTGGTATGGCGATAATGAAAAAATGAGTGAAGAGCCGTTCTTTTTCAAGGAATTAGCCGAAATGTCATACTCTACATTTATCGATCCATGGAATTCACATTATTCGCGTTGCATTGAAAATCAATTGGATGTGGTGCATTTACCATTCGTACATAAAACTACTATTGGAGCTGGTAATAAAACATTGGTAAATGGGCCTGTGGTTATTCGAGAAGGAGATTTAATGACTTTTTATGTTGATAATGTGCTCGACGATGGAAATAAAATTCCGCTGAAACCTGATGAAATAACCAATTATAAACAATTATTCAACTTGCAGTTTCATTATCCAAATATATGGCAAAATCCAATTTCAGAGAAATTTCGAATTTTTGCAGCTTTTGTACCGGTAGATGAAGAAAATACGCT
>JBMOHG010000654.1:0-1965 GCA_049317965.1 Paludibacter sp. | reverse complement strand
TGATATTTGTAGAAGTAATCTTTTGGTAGAAATTGAAGCTATTTATAGCATTTGAGTTATCAAAATATCAATTAATTATAATGCAATAAACAATTGTTCGCTATAAAAAGTATTATTGTATTGATAAATAAAATTTTAGAAACTAATAATTAACTGTTTTTCGAAATTATTAATATTAAAAGATGAACGCAAAGCCGCAAAGATTTAAACACCTTAAAATCAATAAAAGAAAGAACGCAAAGACAAAAACTTTCAGTTTTTCTTCGCGACTTTGCATCTTTGCTACTTTGCGTTCAAAAAATTCTTATTTTATAACAAACTATTGATAAAAACAAACATGAATAAAATTGTCGACTTTAAAACCCTATGTTTGCTGATTGTAGGTTTGTTTTTCACTTTGCAAGTTCATGCACAAGTATTTTCAAACTCTGTCTCAAAATTGGACAATCTTGTTGTCAATTCACTAAAAGTCAATAATATAAATGCATCAAAAATTTGTACGGATGATGTTTTTCTTCGGCGCATAATGCTTGATATAACCGGCAAACAACCTACAGCAGACGAAGCCCTACAATTTATAGCCAACAACAGCCCGGAAAAACGAACAAAACTAATTGATTCATTGCTAAATACCGATAGTTTTGTGGAATATCAGGTACTTAAATGGGGCGATTTATTACGTTGTAAATCGGAATTTCCAAGCAATTTGTGGCCTAATGCAGTGCAAGCCTACACTCGCTGGATGAAAGAAAGTATAAGCAATAACAAATCTTACGACCAATTTGCAAGGGAATTGATCGTTTGTTCAGGCAGCAATTTTCGTTCACCAACGGTGAATTTCTACCGGGCCTTTCAGCAGCGAAATCCTAAGACGATTGCCGAATCCACAGCATTATTATTTCTTGGAATGCGTCCATCAGTCGAATTTGCCGGTAACAAACATAGCGCTGATTTAAGTCCGTTTTTTGCCCAATTAAAATACAAAAAAAGCGAAGAATGGAAGGAAGAATTTGTTTATATCGAAAAAGACATTCCGCCTGTTGCTTATGATGTTACAATGCCCGATGGTACGAAAATTACACTTGTCGACAAAACTGATTTTCGGGTTGCTTTTGCCGATTGGCTCACCGATAAGAAAAATCCCTATTTTGCAAAAGTAATGGTCAATCGTATATGGTTTTGGCTTTTGAGCAAAGGAATTGTTGATGCACCAGATGACTTTAGAGCGGATAATCTGCCTGTGAATGCCGAATTATTGGCATTTTTAGAAGCTGAATTTAAAGCACATAACTACGATGTTCGGTATATTTTTCGACTGATATTAAATTCAAACACATATCAACGTTCATCATTTACAAATGGAACCAATGCGAATGATGAAAAACTGTTTTCACATTATTTAATTCAGCGATTGACAGCCGAACAGCTGATAGATGCAATTTGTGATATAACCGATGTGGCTGAAACATATTCGAGTAGAGCACCAGAACCCTACACTTTTTTGCCCAAAGATACCAGAGCGGTTCAAATTGAAGATGGTACTGTTTCTACATCGGTGCTAGAAATGTTTGGACGACCATCGCGCGACATTTCTTTCGAAAGCGATAGAAATAATAATCTGACAATGAAACAAATTCTGTATTTGCTCAACTCTACGCAAATTACCGATAAGATAAAAAACAGCAAAAAACTTAAGACGCTTTCCGATAAATTGACATCGAAAGAGAAGCTGATTGAAGAAATTTATTTACTGGTAATCAACAGGTTTCCTACTAAAACAGAATTAAATACTGTTCTAACTTATTATTCCGAAAACAAAAAAGATAATTATCAACCAACCTGCGATTTGGTATGGGCATTGATAAATACAAAAGAATTTTTGTTTAATCATTGAAAAAATACACTTTATATATTAACAAGATAGTGACACTGAAAATTCAGCTAATTCAACTTCCCAACTTAGAA
>JBMOHG010000653.1:0-1966 GCA_049317965.1 Paludibacter sp. | reverse complement strand
TTTTTTTTAATACTTGCATTTTTCAAAATGACAATAACATTTAAATCTATTTGAACGTATTGTTGAGTACATATAATATTTAATTACGTCTTAAAGCTAAATGAAATCTTTAATGTATAAATTTTAAACAATACGTATTATGAAAAAACTATTCTTATCTGCACTTTTGAGTGCAATTATTATGGGCAGTGCCTGTGCTCAATTCAGATTTGGCAATTATCCGATAATTGGTATGGTTTATACTGCTACTAATGTTGCAAACAAGGACACACTTTTAGTAAATTTCAACACAAGTTTGGCAAATAGTTCATATACTGCAACTGCTGTCAGTCTTTCAAAATGTCAAACTCAAAAAGGTCTTCAATGTATTGTTTATACCGACAATACTACAACTACTTCTATTCAGAGTGGTAATTTTAAATGCGTTTCTTATGGTGGAAATGGTAACCCTGTTCATGTACCCAACATGGATTCTCTGTTTCATATTATGGCCAAATCGTCATCAATACTCACGCCACCGGCAACTCCGCCTACTAATGGTAGTTTAGCCGACAGTCTTACAGCTCCAGCCCATTGCTTATTTGATGTAACAGGTGGTGGTCAGGCTTATGGTGTTTATCCGGGTAAATATAAACATTTAGAATATGGTTTTCAGGTTGACTTAACCAGTAAAGCATGTACCGATGATATTACTTTTGAAATTGATACTTATAATGCAGGTACGACAGGTAAAACAGCCAGCTATGAATTAGCAGTGTATGGAAGTGCAACAATTTCTGATGCCAACCTTATTGGAAGTAAAATTGCAGATTTTTATGTTACCGGTTCTGGTAAAAAATCTGTAAATCTTGCAGCAGTATTGGGCAAGGTACCTGGAGATTTTTCAAATAAAAAAATCTGTATATTTTTGAGAACTCAAGGTACATCAAATGCTACAGGAACCGTTGATGGATTACCAAATGCTACATCAGGTGCTACACATATTCCTGTAGCTTATGATCCAACTATTGTCTTTGACAACTTTAACTTTATGTTTGGTTCAGCGTCTTGGATAGTTCCAGAAGGTGTTATTGCAAGTACTATTTTTAATCATAACAATGGCTCGCCTGTTAATTTAGGCGTTGGTGCTACTGATTTTTCAGGAGGAACACCTGTTCCAGTATACATTACTGATAGCACCAGAATTCCAATATATTTGACAGGTATCAATCGTATTGGAGCAATTGATATAAAGGAAGCCAATGATGGTGGTGGACATTCTTCAAAGTTCGGTTTTACTTCCACCGGCTCTGTTATGAGAAAAGCTGTCGATGGCACTTATTCACAAAAGGTAACCTATACATATACACCTTCTGATGGCACTACTGCAATGGATTTATTGATTCCGGCACCTACTTCAGGATCGGTAAATGATACTATTCAGGTATTACTTACATCTGTTGGTGTAACAGCAGGAATGACACCCGCAGTTCGTTTGGAAATCACAAATGGTATTCGATTCTGGTACAATGTAGGTGTAATAGGTTCACTATATACTTCAGTACCAACAATTAATTTAAACAATGCATTTGTTTGGACAGAAAATAAATCAATTTTTGTGGGCAACACAACTGAACTTGTTTATATTACCAACCTCACTGGACAAAAATTAAAAGCAGTCTCACCTGCTGAAGCTGCAAAAGGAATCAATCTGAATAGCGGATTGTATATTGTAAAAACGGGTAGTTTTGTCCGCAAAGTTTTGCTGAAATAAGTTTCAACAGTAATTGTGATTTGGAAATCATGGAATTATACGAATATATATATGTTTTTTAATGCTTTCAATTTACCAAACAGACTTTAAATAATTCGAAAATTGCTTTGAAATCTTGTTTCAAGGCAATTTTTTTTCATCAGTATTCAAAAATTGATGCCTTGAATAATTTGGGATTGAAATGAGTACAACTCATAACAGAATAACGTCTTA
>JBMOHG010000652.1:0-1979 GCA_049317965.1 Paludibacter sp. | reverse complement strand
TATATTTTCCCCAAACAAATTCAGCTAATTCGGGATGATCAATATATGGATTTCGATTATTTTGAATCCCGTAAACTGCATTGTTACGGTTTATTTCCTTTGTACTTACCGGATCCTGACGGTGCCATTTAAGCAAAAGATTTACTGCCCAAGGCTTAAAAACAGGGTAAGTTCCCAATGTTAACATCCCTGAACTGCGCCAATTTTGACTATATTCTTCGTAACAAGTTACCACATACATATAATCTCGGGCAAAATCACCTTTGTATTCATCTGCGGGTTCAAAAATTGTTTCTGTATTGCCTGGAAATCCGTTTATACCTGTTTTTATAACACCATTTGAAAAAATGGGTGTGCCGGTTACTTCACCAAGCGAATAATTTAATTTAGCTGAGTTGGCAGTAACATCTGAAGGATAAAGATTATGTAAATCAGAATAAGCCACCGTGTTTTCAGGTGTGGCACTCCACCAGCTTTTAGGCATTGAATGCTCACGGTTCATATCATAAGTCCACGATTTACGCTTGTAATTAGAATACATATCCCAGATATAACCATCAGGATGCCAGTCGGTGGTAAGAAAATAACCACTTGATGAATAATATTCCAGTTGCTTATGAGGACGAATTATTGAGCAGAGACTAGTTTTCAGGGTTGAACCTCTTTTTCCATCTGCAGAATTGTAATACCCAGCCGGTTCCTGGGCAATTGCAACAAACGAAAAAATGAGCAGTATTGAAAAGACTGATGTAATTATTGTAAAATGTCTAAATTTCATAGCAATATTGGTTATCTCAAAATTTTGCCGGAAAATGAATACCGATTATTCTGTACCTGTATAATATAAATTCCATTTTGTTTCAGTGGAATCTTCATTTCAGTTGCATTTGATTTTAGCTGCAAAATACAGATTCCACTTAGATTATAAACTTGAATTTGTTCGTCACCTTGAAGTCCACTAATAGAAATTTGCTCTGGCTGCGAAAATATTTTAATTGCAGAACCGAAGTTATTTGGCAATCTATTATTCAAAAGTGTTTGTATTCCAACAGTTTCGGAAGGTAACGAAACACTATTTGCCAATGTTGATTTCACATTATAAAAATATTTACTGTTTTCTTTTAAATCGAAAACTACTGATTGTGTTGAAGGTATTTGTTTGTTTTTGAATATAAAAACTGTATCCTGACTTCCATATTTGGCTTGCACATCATCGACTGACAAATTACCACTTCCTTCTTTATTGAATCTAAAACGAAAAGCTGTTAGATTTTGTGAGACATTAAAAGAATAGCTTGGGTAAGTTTTATTACTATTTTTACAAATAATACTGTCTATACGAGTCCAGTTACCATTGCTATTCCCATCAACTATCAAGGATGAAGCTGCAATTACTGTTGGAAAACGATACATAAATGCAAAATTAGTAACTGGCTGTGGATAAGTTTTTGTTTGTAACCATTCACCTTTATTTTTGAAAGCCACAGATGGAATGGCAATACCTGAACTGGTAGTAGTTGTATAATTTCCACTTATTGTTCCCGTCCAATTATTTGGCAGTGGCGTTCCGGCAGTTCCAACATTATCAAATCCTTCCGAATCGGTGATAGTAGCTTGTCCATTCACTTGGAATACATTTAGCAAATAGCCCGTTGCAAAAAGTGTTTCTTCCCAATTGGCAGTAAAACCATTGGCATTGATACCAGTTGCTTGCATAAGAATGGGTACATCAAGAGCCGCAGTATGCAATTGCATGGTATTGATGCCAGGCGAATTTCCACCTACTTTTATGGCTTCCACTTTGTAAGTATAGGTGTTTTGAGGCAATAAGTTATTAATAAAATAGGATGTTGTTTTTCCAGTCAAAACATTTATTTTTACTACAGCATCGGCAGTTGTTAGCAACGACATAGTATGATTGCCTAACATTGTCCACGAATCTATTGGAAATGTAGTCCATTCTGATGGTTTAAAATTTG
>JBMOHG010000651.1:0-1980 GCA_049317965.1 Paludibacter sp. | reverse complement strand
CATGCTAGTCAGATTTTAGGATAATTATTTTCAAAATTACGCTATTAATTTCATTAATTTAAACAGTCAATAAGCGAAATGGAAGTTTACCATATCGCTTATTTGAGTTTATATAGCAGTACTGACCGACTAAAAAAAGTTAAATGAGTTTTCTCACTTCGTTCTAAATGACAATCAGTTAGTTAGGTTTTTGGGAGTGTGTACGATAGCGGCGAAGCCGCCATCGAACCCACTCCCAACAAAACACTGTCATTCAAAGCGAAACGATTCCGATAGCTATCGGAACTCAGATATTTAGTCAATCACTATTAAAAAAAAGAATCGACACTTTAGGACATTATTTAACAGTTTATTGACTTTGATTTTTTATTACATGATTTTAAAGCAGAACGAACAAATTCCACTGCATACCATCCAACTTTAAAGTTGAATAATTTCAGTTTTAAACTGAAAGTTGGCAATTGAAAACAGCGTTTATCAAGACTGTTTCCCTTAAACTATTTCGTAAAATAAGATGAAAAAACAAAAAATCTTATTCAAAATCAACCAAATTCCGTAGTATATAAGACCTATTTTTTAGCAATGATTTGGTGAATTTTAAATTCGCCAAAAAACCACTACTGCATTTGCCCATAACAAAGCCGATGTGATACAAATAAGCCATTTCAAAGAAGTAAATCAAAAAGTATAAAACGTTATACTATAATCAAAACTCAAATTCCCATCCTTTATTAAGAAAAAATCTTTAGTGCCCTAAATGATTTTAAATAAGAACAAAATATTGTATATCAAATCATTAATTGTATATCTGATGCAAAGTTAGTTAAGTTCCTTTTTGACAACAAATGTTAAGTACAGAAGCTAAACATCCAAAAATGCGGTCAAAAATCAAAAAGCGAATTAAAAAGTAATTGGAATGTTTAAATCCCAAACGAAAGCAGATATTTACTGTCAAATTCAGACTATCACTCAAACTGTCAAAAAAAAAACAGCTGTTTTTTAAAGTAATACTTACCATGGTAATTAATTAATAATTACTTTTCTTGAGTATATAGTAGATACGAAGTTCTTATGTGTTACAAAAAATAAATATCTTAAAGTCGTATTATTTATTTTATTTAATTTACTTTTGTAGTGAAATACTTTAGTTTTAAAAATAAATATGCTATATTTTCATTGACCGAAATAACGCAATTTATTAAAACCCGATTGAAAATATTAAAAAAGGCTTTATATGAATTTACTAGTAACTGGTGGCGCTGGTTTTATAGGTTCGAATTTGTGTGAAAAATTGCTTAAAAGAGGTGACCATGTAACATGTTTAGATAATTTTAGCACTGGAAAACGCGCAAATATAGCGCCATTCCTAGTGAATTATTCTAAAACTTTCAAACTAATTGAAGGCGATATACGCAATATAGATCATTGCCACAAAGCAGTTGAAAATGTGGAATATGTGCTCCACGAAGCAGCGCTTGGGTCGGTACCACGCTCCATCAACGATCCTATTACAACAAACGATACCAATATTTCCGGTTTTTTAAATATGTTGGTTGCTTCGCGCGATGCAGGAATAAAGCGCTTTGTGTTTGCAGCCAGCTCTTCTACTTATGGCGATAGTATAGCGTTACCGAAAGTGGAAGATGTAATAGGCAAACCACTTTCACCTTATGCAGTTACAAAATACGTAAACGAATTATATGCCGATGTATTTGCCAAAACTTATGGCATGGAATATATTGGTTTACGCTATTTCAATGTTTTTGGTCGCCGACAAGACCCTTATGGAGCTTATGCCGCTGTTATTCCGTTGTTTGTAAAAAAACTCATTTCACACGAACCGGTAACAATTAATGGTGATGGCGAATTCTCACGCGATTATACCTACGTTGATAATGTGGTTCAAATGAATTTATTAGCCTTGGAAACACAAAACTCCGAAGCAGTAAACCAAATCTTCAATACTGCCTGTTCCGAACG
>JBMOHG010000650.1:0-1981 GCA_049317965.1 Paludibacter sp. | reverse complement strand
CAATTAAATGCATAATAGTTTCAGCAGTTATCGAAATAACCCAACTATTTTTGCATTGAAATTTACAACCCCAAAAATACTACATGAAAAAAACCATTTACTTCTTATTTCTATTTTATCCGTTTCTATGTTTTGCACAAAGTCTTTTTACCGAACCCAAAATGACTTTTATTCAGAAACCAACTGAAGTGATTTCTGATATGTCTTTTAGCAGTGGTACATCCATTGCCACTATTCAAAGTGCAATTGATGCCAAACGACTTGCTTTTCCAAACAATATTATTCGGATTACAATTTCGGGGACATTTACGGTTACAACCGCTCCGCTTCAGTTGACTGACCGAATGTTGCTCATACTTAAAAATGCAACGATAATTGCAGCCTCAAATACTACTGCTACTTCATTAATTTCTGTTAACAATGGCCATTATATAACTATTGCCTCTGTTGGTACAAGTTTATTGGATGGAAACAATCAATTTGTAACAGGAATATATGTAACTACTTCAGGAAAAACGCATATAGACAATTTGACAATCAAGAATTGTAAAAGTGGTGGAATATATTACACTGGTGCAGGTGCGGCCGTTTATGCCGATGCAGGGTCGGCAACACGATGCACCATCACTAATTGCACGGCGTTTGGAATTTATTACATAGATTCATTCAACTTTATATGTACTGATAATACAATTCAAACCTCAAACATTGGTATTTCGGTAAACAGTGATAATTCTGCTGTTGCAAATAACAATATAACTGGCTGTTCAACAGGTATTTATATTAGTGGAATTTTCGATGCTGTTACTTATAATTCAGTCCAAAATTGTAGCAGTGCCATATCGATATTTAATAGTGCCAGCATAGCTTTGGTAGCATACAATACGATAAAGAACAATGTTACGGCTTTAAATCTGACTTGTGGTAAGGCTATGATTTATAAAAATACTTTACTGAGCAACGGCACTGCCATAAGTGGTTCGGGAGCAAATACTACTCAGTTATATTGTAATTCAGGCATAAGTACTACTGACGCAACAGGTAAAAGTTGCATTTATTTTAATCCGCCATTGATAGGGAATCAACATACCGATTTGATAAAAATAGGAAAAACCAGGGTTGATATTACCATAACTTCAGGCAGTATGTCTTCCATTCGGACTGCTCTCAACAATGCGCATACTGCCAATCCTACTGCCGTGGTGGTTTGTCATTTGAATGGGAACTTTTACACTACAACTGCTTCCGACTCATTATTAGTGAAGGAAGATGAATGTATTTTATTAAATGGAACGATAGCCAATGGTTCCAGTCAAACGCAATCGGTCATTTATTTCAAAGACAGTGGTATCAATTCTTCATTTTCGGGCGGTACAATTGATGGTAAAAATCTGAATGGCAAAAATGCTTTGGTGTATATTACAGGAGGAGCAAATGTGGTTTTAGATAGCATTAAAGTTAAAAATTCATTGGGTCAAGGCATTTCCAAAAAATCTAGCACAAGTCCAACCATTATAAGAGGATGTTTTGTAGATAGTTGCAAGTCAAGAAATATCTGGCAATTGGCATCGAGTCGCCTTTATGCATTTTCAAATATATCCACCAATGCACAGAGCGATGGGCTTGATTTAGATGCATTTAGCACATATTCGGTAGTAATGAAAAACGTTTTTAACAATAATCCGCGTGATGGTATATTTATCGAGGAAGGCGCAAACAATCATATTGTAATGGATAATACAATTAATTATAATACTGGCCCGGGTATATCGACCTATAATATGGCTGTTGCTAATCTGCATACTTCCAAATGTTTGATAGCGAATAATACCTGTATTGGAAACTCAAGAGGTATTCATTTAAACGCTTTGTCACTCGACAGAAGTACCAGTGATAATGTTATTTTCAACAATATTTGTCATAATAATACCGATGTAGGAATTGGTGGATTGTATAGCGCAACTGCAACCGAAAATAATTA
>JBMOHG010000649.1:0-1981 GCA_049317965.1 Paludibacter sp. | reverse complement strand
AAAAATCAGGAATTTTTCCAGTTGGTACTTTCAAATACGCCTTTTTATGCCGAAATGGGTGGACAAGTTGGCGACAGCGGCTTGTTAGTAGCTGAAGATGACCAAATTGAAATTATTGACACAAAAAAAGAAAATAACTTAGCAGTTCATATAGCAAAGCAACTTCCAAATGATGTGACAGCAATATTTACAGCCAAAATTAATACTGAAAATCGTCAGGCTACGTCTTGCAACCACTCTGCAACACACTTACTTCACGAAGCATTGCGCGAAGTGTTGGGAACGCATGTTGAGCAAAAGGGATCTTTTGTAAGTCCTGAGGCGTTACGTTTCGACTTTTCACATTTTCAAAAGTTGACCAAAGATGAAATTAGAGCTGTAGAAACTATTGCAAATCGTAAAATTAGAGAAAACTACAAATTAAACGAAATGCGCGAAACGCCAATTGCAGAAGCTCAGGCTTTGGGTGCTATGGCTTTGTTTGGCGAAAAATACGGCGAAACAGTGCGTGTAATTCAATTTGGGTCTTCAACAGAACTTTGTGGTGGTACACATGTACAAAGCACAGGCGAAATAGGAATGGTACGCATTACGTCCGAATCTTCTATCGCTGCAGGCATTCGTCGTATTGAAGCAATTTCGGCGTTAGGAATTGAAAAAATGCTTGACTCGCATCAAGATACGATTTTAGAAGCAAGAGAATTATTGAATAATACTCCCGATTTATTAAATGCAATTCGTAGATCGGTTGAAGAAAATTCCGAGTTGAAAAAGCAGGTTGAGAGCTTTATGCACGAAAAAATTATGACGCTGCGCGATAAATTGATTGCAGAATCAAAGGAACAGAATGGAGTGAAAATAATTCGTTTTCAATCTGATTTGTCGGCAGACAGTGTAAAAACGTTAGCTTTCCAAATTAGAAATATAGTTTCTCAAAAATTATTTTTTGTAGCAGGCTGTGTTTTTGAAGGAAAACCTTCACTAACGGTTTTGATCTCTGATGATTTGGTTTCTGATGGTCTGAATGCTGTAAACATAGCTCGTGAAGCAGCAAAAGAAATTCAGGGTGGTGGTGGCGGACAACCATTCTTTGCTTCGGCAGGTGGTAAAAATCCGGAAGGGATTGTTAAAGCAATAGAAAAGGCTATTGCCCAATTGGGGAATTAAAGATTCAAGAACCAAGATTCAAGAATCAGTTTCACATAAGGCTAACCACATTCAAGCCAGTCGGGCATATCTAAACGACATTGATATATAACACAAAAAAGAGGAAATTCCTGAATTGGAATTTCCTCTTTTTTGTGTAATATAATGCAGAAAATTTAGAATTTATAGCGAGCGCCTAAACAAATACCATCATAAGATGGTGCAAATGGAATAATATAAATGCCTGGACGATAATCAAGTGATAAAAGTAATGGGATTTTTTCAAAGTTATATTCAATACCAACTTGTCCAACTACTCCCAAGGCGAACCCTGAACCATAAAGTCCAACTACACCACCACCACCAGCATACCAATTAACACCATCGGCCAAATCGGATAATTCCCATACCCAATGATAAATACCAGCCAAACCAAACCCATTTGAATTAAGACCTAAATCTAATTCAACACGATGTGCAGCACCTAGTGGATGTTGATAAGATAGTTCTGCACCATTACCAAACCGAACACCAATTGCTTTTTTTGACACTTGCGCATTACCTGCACCAATAAAACACACTGCTAAAACGAATGCAATAATCAGTTTTTTCATACATCTAATTTTTTAGTTTTTTGTAAATAATTAATTCTAAAATTCCTTTGCAAAAATAAACAAATATTTTTGAGGTATTGTTCAAAAAAATAAATTATTTGATTTTAATAAAAACAACCCAAACGATACATCCGACACAATAGCCGGAAGTGATAGCGAAGTCAAATGCAGTTAATCAAAAACTATCAAAAAAGCTCTCAGATTTAAGCTGTGGTTTTTTT
>JBMOHG010000648.1:0-1983 GCA_049317965.1 Paludibacter sp. | reverse complement strand
GAAACTCCAACTGCACTGAACCAAATAAATAATGAAGCTATTAACATAAGTGTAATGCAAAATGCTGTAACAGTAGTTGGTATTCAAGTTTCTTCTATCGATCTTTTCAATACTTTAGGTCAAAAAGTAAAATCGGTTACAAATTCAAACGAATTGAGAACTGACAATCTAAAAGGTGTTTATATTGTTCAGGTAAAAGCTGAAGGTAGAGTTGTAAAAACTTCAAAAGTTTCAATCAGATAATAATCAAAAAGGTAGCGGTACTTGGTTGTACCGCTATTTACGAATTCTCATCAATAAATTAATTTTAATAATTATTAAATCTTTATTCAAAATGAAAAAAACTACTTCTTTGATTGCTGCATTCTTAGTAGCAATGAGTGTTTCGGCAGCGGTAATTGTTGAAACAAACTGGCAGCTAAGTGCTGCAACTGTTCCAAGCACCATACCAGTTTGGGTGGGTACAGGTAATTTGTGTCGTGGGTTAGCTTATGGTAAAATGGGCGCAAACGAACGTGTTTTTGTGATTTCACGCGAAGGTGGAAATCTGGTTCATATTCTTAACGCTTCAACTGGTGCCGATTTAGGTACTTTGCCAATGGGAACAGATGTTGTTACTGGTAGTTATTTTGTAATTAATGATGCAGGTATGACTTCGGACGGAGTTCTTTTAGTAGGAAGTATGGCTTTAGCAAATGGCGAATTCAAAGTCTATCGTTGGGATACTGAAACTTCGACACCAACATTGGCTATTTCGTATCCTGCTGCTTTGGGAAGAATGGGCGATAAAATAACTGTTGTAGGAAGTATTACTACGGGAACTGCTCGTGTGTATGCTTCAACTGCAAGTGCTGTAGATGGAAAAACAAAGATTTACTATTTCGATATGGAAGCAGATGCTGCCAATCCGGGTAAATATAAATTTGTTCAAACTCCAAAAACATTAGCATCCGTTACAACTTGTACGTCAAACCCTGCTATTGGCTTAAAATCAAATGGAGATTTCTATTTCAAAGGTGGTGGTACCCAAATTTCAAGTTATACATCAGCTGGAGTTTTGGGAACTGAAAGTAGTTCAACAATTGTTGGTTCCTCAGGAAATACACCACGTTATATTGGTAAAGATGCATTAAACAACGAATATATATGCTATTTTCGAAATGGTGCAACTAAAGAAAAACTGAATATTTTGAAATTACCTAATGGCGATTTATCACTTGCAACTGTTGTTGACTCAACCGCAGCACTTGGTGTAAATGCAAACGGGAATGGCACAAGTGGTGTTGTTGTTAATGTACTTCCAAATAACGATGTTGAACTTTTTGTACTTTCTACTAATAACGGTATTGGCAAATATACTGTAAAAGGACTTTTTACGTCTACCGGATTAAATGATTTATCGAACAATAATGTAAATGTTATTTATTTGAAAAGTACTATCTCTGTTGAAGGTACTCGCGTGTCTTCAATCGAACTTTACAATAGTTTAGGTCAAAAAGTCAAATCAGTTTTAAATTCTAACGAATTGAAAACCGACAATCTAAAAGGTGTTTATATTGTTCAGATTAAAGCCGAAGGTAAAATTGTAAAAACCACAAAAGTATCAATCAGATAATTAAAAAAACAGGTAGCGGTGCTTGGTTGTACCGCTACTAGCTATAATCCCTAAACTGCTCCCTAGCCCCCTAAAGGGGGAATAAGAAGAGCAATAGTAAGTAGATAAAAAAATGAATTTCAAACTGTATATTTTAACCATATTAGTATTTGCTTTTGCTTCTTGCGCTGCACAAAGAGTGGATGTGCTTGTAATTGGTGGTGGTGCCAGTGGAACTACTGCGGGCATACAAGCTTCACGCATGGGAGCAAAAACCTTGATTGCTGAAGAAACAACATGGCTTGGGGGTATGTTGACTTCGGCAGGAGTTTCGGCTATCGATGGGAATAACAAATTGCCTTCAGGTTTATTTGGTGAGTTTCGCGATA
>JBMOHG010000647.1:0-1992 GCA_049317965.1 Paludibacter sp. | reverse complement strand
GAGCAGGATATGGCATACATTTATTTTGTGTTCTTCCTTTTGCTTGTTAATAGTTTCAAAAAGGGTATTTGTCATTTTGGGGACAAATTTGGCCCAGGTACAAAGTACATAATAGTCTGCATCTTGGTTGCTAGTATTATTATCCACTAAAATGAAATTGGCCATTATTTCATTATACAGTATGGTGTCCTGAATAATTTTGGGTTCTTCAACTGAAGAATTGTCTAGCAGGTTTATCATTGCCCAAGGGCATTCTGTTTTTACAGCAGTTGTAACAAGATATTTATTCTTATTAAAAATAAAGATGGTCGGAATACTTTTATACTTACCAATAAATGATGCAAAGTAATCTTCTGATTTAACTTTATATAACTGATTGTATTTAACATTTTTCTCTCTGCAATATGAAACTATGCTATTATTACTTTCTTTCTCAGGTTGAATAAAATCTCCATTTTTCTTTGCGATCCTCATACCGATTGAATTACAGGAAATTAATCCAAATATTATAATTGAATAAAGGATTCTACATGTATTTTTCATTTTTTAAAATTTTATGGTCCGCCATATAATTAATTTTGATTAACTGAGTATCCAAATACTCCCATTTAATTCAACTCATAAAAATTGGATTTTTCTTATTTATTATTTTGAAAACGGCTATCCCCTATTTGGAGATAGCCGTCATCAATAATCCAATTTATAATTCGATGTAATAGAAACCGTTTTTATAAGTCAAGGGATGTTCCCCTTTTTTAATTACTATTGGGTTGGCAACATTCATTGCTTTATTAAATTCTGAAGGTAAAACATAATCTTCTGCAAATACGACACTTCCTTTACCTTTGAAATAGACAATTTTATCAGGTTGGATTTTGAGGATATCTTTCTCTGAAATGCCAAGTGACATATTTCCTGCCACGTTATCTGCAGCCAAAGTTCCATTTACAAAACCATCTTGATAAGTGGCGCTGACTTCAATTGAACATAATCCAAAACCAGTACAGTTTTTCTTTTTATTACCAATATCAAGTTTTATAGTAATCACTATTCCAGCAAACGATGATGATGCCAGCAGAAGTGCAACCAGTGTGGTTAAAACTATTTTTTTCATCTGTATAAGTATTGATGGTTTTACTCCGGTTTTTACATCCCCGGAGGTACGGATGGGTTTCCACTTTCGCAGTCAATCAGGCATATGGCACTGCATATGCGAACCTGCGTGGTTAATTTTCAGCACTGCATTATCAATTAACCTGTTTTATAATTAACTTTGTATTGCCTCTCTGTGATTTGGTTCGTACTCAGTTAAATTCGCGTTTACAGGTCAGCCTCACAGGGAGGCTTTCTTGTTTTAAATGGATGAAGAAATGGGCAGGCGTTTCCCCGCTTCAAAAAATGGTATTACTTTTTTTAATGATACCCGATTCTGATAAATGGATTTTCTGTGATATTCCAATAGGCAGAATAGGCAAAGCCATGAATAGTGAAATTCAGATACACAAAAAGAACATCGAGGTTTTGAGGAGACTATTGAAAACTATCTTAAATGGGAAATAACAAGAATGTTGATAAACAAGAATAAATAGCTGATATAGAAATTATACTGTTGAATTCTATTTCCTATCACAAATATAATACATAGTTTAATGTTTTGCAAAAATTTTGATTTTTTTCTTCCGGAACGTTGTAATAAATTATCACATCATACTGTTTATCAATACATTAAAACAGTTGTTTAAAATTCAATATATCTATATATAGGCTTTCACAAAGCAATAGAATCCTGTTATTAAAATCGGATAACAATATAATATGCTGATTATCAGCTTGTTAAAATATACAACATTTATTTTCTACTGTACTGATAATGTGCGTGTTGGAATTCAATACTTGGGATAGGCCGGACGATGAAATGCGGCAAAGTTTAAAATTTTATCTCCGAAGCTATATCCTTTCGTCCAGAACCTGCGGATTTTTCATTGTATTTTT
>JBMOHG010000646.1:0-1992 GCA_049317965.1 Paludibacter sp. | reverse complement strand
ACACTATTGTTTGGCACGAAGGAAAGGTATTTAATAAACCGATTGACAAAGCAGATGCAGCAATGATGCTAAAGGCATTATCAGGAAAAACGCATCAGGTAATTACCGGAGTTTGTATCAGCACACTCGAAAAACGTAAAACTTTTCATGTAATTTCAGAAGTTCGCTTTGCCAGACTGCACGCACAAGAAATTGAATTTTACCTTAATAACTATCAGCCTTATGATAAAGCCGGTGCTTATGGAGTGCAGGAGTGGATTGGTTATATTGGAGTTGAATACATCGAAGGTTCTTATTTCAATGTGATGGGATTACCAATTCAGAGGTTGTATGGTGAATTAAAACGCTGGAAAGTATAGATTTGTAATTACTGATGATGCACTAAATTATTAATATATTTAACTAAAACAATAATAGACATTTAATAAGTTCAAAAATATGTAAGAATAGAACGCTGATATACGCGGATTTAGCGGATTTAAAACGGATTTTATCTCGGGATAAAGACTTGGATATTAAAATCAGCACCGATTTATCGGTGATAAAATCCGTTTATTAATCCGTATTTATATTTTATCAGCTCAAATCCGCTAAATCCGCGTATATCAGCGTTCCATTTCTTTGTTTTAAATATGATTTACCTTTTTATAATTCAAATCGTAAAATCAAAGAATGCTTATATCTTATTGTATATCATAAAGATATTATATATTTTGAAAATTTAGTGCATCAGCAGTAATTTGTAATTGAAAATTTATTAATCACACAATTTTTTTTCTCGGGCTGTTTGTACAAGTTCATAAATTTCAGGTGGTAAATGTTCATCTTGCCATTTTCTCTCACTCTCAATAGATTTATCAGAAAGTTTTATTGCTTTTAGGGCATAGTCTGCTGCTCTTAACGAATGGTCGGCCATGTGTGGAGTAGCTACAGCATGTCCTATAGCCCTGGCAACTGCAATTTCCTTCGGGTCTGTCAGCAATCTTGCAACCGCGATAGCATCTAATGACGCATTTCTGGCATTTCCTACAGTTGCGTTCCCATTTGTCCAATCATAAGCGGTTTTGATTGCATTTGCAAGTTTAATGTCAACATGCTCTCCAATAAGTGGCAACACATTTTCTACACACTCACAAGCCCAAATTACCAGTTGTTTATGTTGCTCTAACTTTAAAGTTCCACCACGATGTTCTGCTACAAATCGTTTATCTCTCATGTTTATTTGCCAACTTTGTTAGTTCTAAAAAAGGGAAGCCGAAAGAATCGACTTCCCTTTTTATTATTCAACATTGATTATTCAATATCAATTACACGCAATGGTTTTGGTTTTGCAGCTTCTTTTTTTGGTATGCTAACCTTTAAAATTCCGTTTTCGTAAGATGCCTTAATTTTTTCAGCATCTTCTGTTTCGGGCAATGTAAACGACCGGCTAAAAGATTGATAACTAAATTCACGCTTAGTAAACCTTTCACCTTCTTTGGTTTCATTTTCAAGTTTCTTTTCCGACATAATTGTCAGTAATTCATGTTCTAACTCCAATTTGAAATCATTTTTTTCAAATCCGGGAGCCGCAACTTCCACTTCATAAGCTTCGGTATTTTCTTTTATATTTACCGAAGGTAAAGTAGTGTTAGTGTCTGAAAAATTTCGGTTCGACCAATCGAATAAATCTCCTTCAAAAAGTCGGTCGAACACTGATGGTACTTGATGTGAAAATCTAACAAGTGACATAACTGTTTCCTCCTATTTTTTAAATTATACATTGGATTATTAAATACAATTAGTCTTTAGCAAACCTTATACCAATGAGAAAATATGAATTTTTGTCTTGAAATTATGATTCAAATATGACAATTAGTCAATTCAATATCAAGCTATTATATTGCATATTTAATCTTACAAAAACAAAAAACATTCATTTTCAAATTGATAATATTGAAAATGAATGTTGATATTTAAATTTGAGTTACATGAAAAAATGTCATATTATTT
>JBMOHG010000645.1:0-1992 GCA_049317965.1 Paludibacter sp. | reverse complement strand
AGCTAAAAATTGCTAAATAGTTGAATTAGTCTCCATCATTCGAAATATTTTCTCTAATCCATTTTTCCAAATCTATATCCTTATCAATTCCAATACGCTCTTTAATAATATTCCGGCGATGATACATGGCATTTTTATTCATATTTAGCAAACTGCAAGTATCTGCAATGTCAAGTTGCAGGCAAATAAGAATGATTACTGTTAAATCAGAGTGAGTAAGTTTTGAATTTGATTGCGATAAATGTGCGATTTTTTGATTAAAAACATGGTTTACTTCATCAATATAATATTTCCATTCTTTTTCTGACAAAGTAGACTGTTTGGTAATTTCTGCTACAAATGCTTCATGTTTTTCGGACTGAGATAATCCCAGTTTTATACGATTCAAATTGAGAGTATTTTCAATTCTGCTTTGAAGTTTTGATAATAATAATTTCCGTTTTTGCTCATTCTCACTCTTTTTTGCTTTTATTTCAAACTCCAACTGCTTTTTCTCTAATTGATGTATTGCTTGTTTTTTCTTTTGTTGCCGATTAAACAACATGAGAATAATTAAGATCAGCAAAGCAAAGATTATTAGTAGCGTAATCCATATTACTTTATTCCTGTTAGAAATTATTAATGCAGCTTTTTCCTCTATTTCCTTCGTTAAATCAAATTGTTTATCTATTCGGTAAAGTTGACTATGAATGCTTTGCTGAAAAAGTGAATCACGACTTAAGTATGCTTTTTCAAGAAAATAGAAAGCTTGTGCATACTTCTTCTCATCTTTAGCAATATAGGCACTGCTAAGAAATTTCATTTTATTGAACTGATTTGTAGTGTCGGCCAATGAAATATTTTGATAATATCGGGCCGAATCGGGTATATTTAACTTAGAATAAATAAAGGATAGAAATGCTGCATAATGTGGACGTAAATGCGCTGAAAACCGATAACCTTTTAGTAGATATTCTTTAGCCCTATAGCTGTCAATATCGTATAATAATACACCTTGACGGGCTAAAATGTAATAATAATTGACAGAGTCGCCGGTTTCTTTTGAAAGTTTAAGTGCTATGTTTGAATAATACATTACACTATCAGAGGGATAATCCAATTGAAAGTACATATTCGAAATTTCGCGATAGGCATACGCCTGATACTTTATTTCTTTTGAAAGATGCAAATAGTAAAGCGATTTTCTGAAATAACTGAGTGAATAGTCATATAATTCATCCTGCATACAGTTATAACCCATATTAAATTCTACCAGCCCTTTTATTTTATTTTCATTCGTTTCCGTTAAAATGTTCTCAGCCTGCTTATAAGCGGTCATTGCTTCTTTATTTTTCTGCTGCATTTTTTTTACTATACCTAATAAGTAATATGCAGTACCACTATATTTTAATAGATTGGTGTTCTTGTAATAATTTACCGAAATCAGTATCAAACTATCGGATTTTATTTTTTTCTGCAATTTGTAACAAGCATGTGTATAATGCAAACACCAGGCAGCATAATCTGCATCGGGTAGTTTTTCGGGAGCCTGAATCGATGTCAATAATTGGTATGCACTATCAGGGGCAGTGTACAATACAGCTTCAGCACGGAGTATAGTTTCGTTTTTAGTATAATGTTGTTGGCACGAAACAAAAAGAAATATTGGTAAAATAATCCCTATTATTGATTTTAAAGTACACATTTTTGTTTGTTTTTAGGTATTGTTACTTATCCGGGGTTACAAAACAGAATTTATGTTGATAGAAAAATAGTTTGAAAAAAAAACAGAAAATTGTCGAATTTCCAAGAAACGGTTCGTTAAAAAATTGTCTTTTTGCAACATAAAAACATGCCGTACAGATGTTTTTTATTTAACAAGCCTTTAAGCTCTGTAAATCTGCTATTTACAAAACCTGCTCAAGTGCCTGCGTACAACATTTTTTTTTGGAGAAGTAAAAATGGTTAGATAACTTTGAATGCAAAATTAATCAAATTATTCATTCTTTAAAA
>JBMOHG010000644.1:0-2008 GCA_049317965.1 Paludibacter sp. | reverse complement strand
TTTTCGTAATATTTTTGGTAATCGCCATTAATGATATTGTCCATCCATGTTTGATTGGCAAGATACCAATCTACAGTTTTTTCCAACCCTTCTTCAAACTGTAGCGAAGGTTTCCAGCCCAATTCGCGTTGTAATTTTGAAGAGTCGATAGCATAGCGCAAATCATGACCAGCGCGATCTTTTACATAAGTTATGAGTTTGGCCGATTCACCAGCTTCACGACCGAGTTTGCGATCCATAATCTCACAAAGTTTATGAATCAAATCAATATTTGTCCATTCGTTATTTCCACCAATATTATAAGTTTCACCTACTTTTCCGGTATGAAAAATGGTATCGATTGCACGTGCATGATCGTTTACCCACAACCAGTCGCGCACATTTTCGCCTTTACCGTAAATCGGAATTGGTTTGCTGTTTTTAATATTATTGATTGAAAGTGGTATTAATTTTTCAGGGAAATGGTTGGCTCCATAATTGTTTGAACAATTGGAAACTACAATAGGCAAACCATAAGTATGATAATAGGCACGAACAAAATGGTCGGAACTTGCTTTGGCTGCAGAATAAGGACTGCGTGGGTCATAAGCAGTTTCTTCGGTAAACAATCCTTCTTCACCTAACGAACCATACACTTCGTCGGTAGAAATATGATAAAAACGTTTGCCTTCCATATTGCCTTTCCATGCCTCTTTGGCTGCATTTAGCAAATTGGCAGTTCCAAAAACATTGGTGCGAATAAATGCAAACGGATCAGTAATAGAACGATCGACATGCGATTCGGCTGCTAAATGTACAACACCGTCGAATTGATGCTGAGCGAATAAGTCCGAAATAAATTTTTCGTCGGTAATATCACCTTTTACAAAACTGTAATTTGATGCTTGAGCAACATCGGTCAAATTTTCTAAATTTCCGGCATATGTCAATGCATCTAAATTGATGATTTGATAATCAGGATATTTAGTAACAAATAAACGAACTACGTGTGAACCGATAAAACCCGCACCACCAGTTATTAAGATTTTCTTTTTCATTTTATTGTACTTTTTTTTGTATAGAAGCGCAAAGATACATCGTTTTTTTAAGCCTAACAACTTGTTGAAATCTTTTTGCACGAAAAAAAGTTTGATTTCAATATTTTCAATTACTTTTGCACGGTGAAAAAGATATTTCAACATATAGAGAAACTTTTAGCGCAACACGATTATGTTGTTGTTCCAAATTTGGGTGGATTTGTAGTTCAAATGCAATCGGCTGTTCTTTTGCCCGATAGCATTATTGCACCTCAGGACACTGTCGGTTTTAATCCGTTAATGCATCATTCCGATGGATTATTGGCTATTGAAATTGCACGTAATGAGGCAATTAGCTACAGAATGGCTATGGAATATGTTGATAATGAAGTGCTATTGTTTAAATCAACACTAAGCGATACCGGCCAATTACAGTTTGGAAATTTGGGAACATTTCACCAAAATGAATCGGGAAATCTCCTTTTTTATCCAAATTCAAAAGTTGACTTTTTGCCACAAAATTTTGGACTTGCTGATATTCAAATTTCACAAATAAACCAAAATCAGACCCAAGAACCTAAGAAAGTCATTATCACTTTACCATCAACTCGTTTTTATAAATATGCAGCAGCTGCAATTCTTATTTTTGGATTATTGTTTATCACTCCGAAGGTGAATGATATGCGTCATTCCAATACTGCCAATTTAACTAGTTTGTTGACAGAGAATTCCTTAAAAGAAGATGTTGAAACCAGAAATTCATTATCTCAGAAAGCTGAAATTGTAAAAGCCAACGATGTAGAAATCAAAACAGAAAACGAAGAATTAAAGACTTTTCATGTTATTATAGCCAGTTTAGGAACTCAAAAAATTGCAGATCAATTTTGTGAAACCCTGAACAAGGAAGAATTTCCCGATGTGCAGGTTTTGGCTCCTTCAAAAACTTACCGTGTTGCTATTCAGTCATTTTCGAATCGTGATAGCGCTATTCT
>JBMOHG010000643.1:0-2009 GCA_049317965.1 Paludibacter sp. | reverse complement strand
ATTAGTAAATAATTGAGTTATTGTTTAAAAGACAAGATTGATTATTGTCCTAAAGACGTGATTGAATATTGGTTGTACTCAATACAAAAAAAATACCTTTCCAACCATATCAGAATTTATAGTACTTTTGTTTTTCAATTTTCAATGAGTACTTTTTAATTTTATCATCGTCTTAATTTTTACACGCAACATTGGCAACAGTATTTAAAAAATGCCTATAGATTTAAAATTGATGATTAAAAGGAGCCAACTAATAATAGTTTTCTTGTACATATTTCTTTCAGGCTATGCTGAAAAAGAGTATTATATATCTACTTCTTTTCACGAACCGGCCAACGAAGGATTACGTTATATATTCAGTCAGGATGGTATCCATTGGGATAGTATTCCCGGCACTTGGTTGAAACCACTTGTTGGTAATCAAAGGGTTCTGCGCGATCCATCTATTACGCAAACTCCTGATGGGACTTTTCACCTGGTGTGGACCAGCAGCTGGAAAGGTGATTTGGGATTTGGTTATGCTTCATCCAAGGACCTTATTCATTGGTCGAAACAACAATTGATACCGGTAATGAAAAAAGAACCTACAACAGTAAATGTGTGGGCGCCAGATATTTTTTATGATGATGAAAAAGGAGAATTCGTAGTTGTTTGGGCATCGTGTATTCCAAATCGATTCAAACGGGGCGTAGAAGATGAAAAAAACAACCACCGTTTATATTACATTACTACAAAAGATTTTAAAACAATATCAGCAACAAAATTATTTTACAATCCGGGGTTTAGCTCCATTGATGCCACAATTGTAAAACGAGCAACAAACGACTATGTATTAGTATTTAAGGACAATACGCGACCAAACCGAAACCTGAAAGTAGCATTTGGAAAATCGCCTATTGGACCATACTCCAAAGCCAGTTCAACGTTTTCTGACAGTTTTGTGGAAGGCCCAACTGTAGAAAAAATTGCCGACAGGTATTTGATTTTCTTTGATGAATATCAGAAATTCAGTTATGGAGCTGTTACGACCAAAGATTTTATACATTTTAGCAATATCACAAAAAAAATATCAGTTCCTAAAAATCATAAACATGGAACAATATTTAAAGCATCGTCTTCTTTAGTCGATAATCTGATAAAAACTCATACCACGAGCATGACTCAAAAAACAGATTCATCTTCTACCATACTTTCTGCAATAAAGTAAAACTTGACTATCTTTGTATTCCTTATTCTTACTTCAAGATGAAAAAATCTAAATATATATTTTTTGTCTCGATGTTGGTTTGTATTTTTGCAAATCAACTTTCAGCTCAATCCAAGATTCATTATAGTGGAACTACCCTTGCCAATCCTGCATATCACGATGGACAACTGTCGCCGGTGATTGGTGTGCACAACATTCAGGTAATGCGTGCAAACCGCCAACATCCTGATGCTTCAAACTGCAATGGTTGGACATATAATCACCAACCGATGATGGCATATTGGAACGGTAAATTCTACCTGCAATTCCTGAGTGGAGAAGTGGGTGAACATATTCCACCGTCGCAAACTTTCCTGCAAACTTCCGCTGATGGTTACTCGTGGACAAATCCACAAGTGCTTTTTCCTAACTACAAAGTTCCTGATGGATTCACAAAACCTGAATATCCCGGAGTAGCTAAAGACTTGACAGCCATAATGCATCAGCGCGTTGGTTTTTACGTTTCCAAATCGGGAAAACTAATAACTATGGCCAATTACGGTGTGGCATTGGACAAAAAAGATGACCCAAACGATGGTAACGGAATTGGTCGTGTTGTGCGCGAAATCAAGAATGACGGCACTTTCGGTTCCATTTATTTTATTTATTACAACCACGGTTTTAATGATAAAAATACCAACTATCCGCATTTTACTAAAAGCAAAGACAAGGATTTTATAAAAAGTTGTCACGAAATTCTTGATAATCCATTGTACATGATGCAATGGGTGGAAGAAGCCGATCGTGGCGATAAACTCATTCC
>JBMOHG010000642.1:0-2018 GCA_049317965.1 Paludibacter sp. | reverse complement strand
TTGCCTTTTCAGGTGTTGCTACTACAATCTGATTCGCCGTATTCACAAATACCTGTGCATTCAGTTTGTCTGCATTATCAACACCTGTGGCAACGCCCGGAGCCCGGAACAATAAACTAAAACGATTAGTCGTTGGGGCTGTAACTGGTGCACTGAAACTGTAAGTTGCACCGCTAGTGAGTTCGGTTTCAACACTAGGATTTTGTTTATCAATTAGTATTACACGCATTCCAGCTTCAAAATTAGTTATTTCATTGGCTGAAATACTAAAGTCATTTGCCTGTTCAGTACTGAAACCAATTGGAATTTCGGTGTCGTATTTTACTGCACTCATTCCATTAATCACCAATTCTTCAGTTCCAACCTGTGTGTAAATTTCAGGAACAGCTAGTTCTTCATTACTTCGTTTTTGTGCATCGTACTGGTCAAAAGCATCCGAAGCATTGGCATTGAAATAAAGCACTGTTTCGTCGGTATTTACACCGTTTGAAACCTGTAAACGCAATAGTTTTTGTGAGCTTTCACTTGGTGCTTTCATTATATTTCCAGCCACATCTTTGTGAGCACGCATGGTATTATCCACTGCTATGCTACCTGTGCCAATCGTATTTACACGTACCCAGAATGCCTGCATAGGTGGAATTTTGTTGGTTACGGTTGCAGGTGAACCTACCCCTGCCCCACTGTTTGCCACATACGTGTAGAATTTATAAACACCACCTTCTTTGGTACGATACCACAAGGTATTCGATACGTTGGTTTTGGTTACTGCATTCCAGTCTAAATACGAAGGATATGGATTTCCTACCAAGTTAAAACCTGTTTTACCCGCTGTACGTGTTAAGTTTATGGATTGTGAACCTGTGTTTACAACTCCGGTAAAATCCACTGTGCCGGTGGAGCCAGTTAATGGTGTTGTTGTTGCAGTTTGCACATAACCACGCAATTTAATAAGTGTACCAACTTCAGGTGCTATCCAGTTTCCGCTTGGTTCATCGTAACAAACCACTGAAGTACCTCTGCTTAGCAATGAACTTGCTCCAGAAACCAATGGAATGGACATATACCAGTTACGACCTTCGGTAACATATTGTTGCACAGTGGCAGTTACTGCCTGTGGAGCACTTGTGGTATTGTCAACCAGGGTAGCAGTACCTGTGGCATCACTTTGTAAAATAAATACCCCAGAAACTGTAATATTTTGCCCTGAATTTAATGTCAGTTTACCTCCAGGAGTAACAGTTACACTGTTGTAAGCTTTTGTAGCATCTACAGTTAACATTCCAGTGTCTGACACCACTAAATCGCAAGTAGAACAAACCGGTAATGTCGATACTAAAGCTGTACTATTCACATTTATTGTGGATAGAGTAGATAATGACGCAGATCCACTAAAAGCAGTTTCTACACTTGCTCCATTTATAGCTTTTACTTTAAATGAATAAACTGTATTGGCAGATAAACCAGTTACCGTTTTTGAACCCCAAAAAGATGCAGTTTGCCATACAGCTAAGACTCCTAATGTTCCATCTGCTTGAACATAATTTTCTGTTGACGTTTCTTGAATTGCAAATGTTGTATTGGTGGGATTACCATTACCATTAATCGTGACAGCAATTGAATTTAAAGTAGCGTTATTTACACTTGGTGTAGACGGTATATTCGCCAAAGTAGTAAAACTTACTTGAGTTCCATAACTTGTGCCAATACTATTAGTTGCATAAGATCTTACATAATAAGTTGTTGCTGGTAAAAGTCCTGCGATTGAACTTGTAAATGAACCTATAGACGTGCCGTCATTTGTTTTGCTGTTTGATATAGTCGGGTTTGGCGATGTGCTCCAACAAACGCCACGGCTTGTTAAAATATCCCTGCCATTGTTTATTACATTTCCGCCCACTGTTGCTGTACTTGATGTAATTGAAGAAACATCTGAAGTGACATCAAGAATAGGTAAAAATAGTTGATATATTTTTACATTATCAATCCAGACATTGTTACCAGTTGGTAAGAGTCCT
>JBMOHG010000641.1:0-2029 GCA_049317965.1 Paludibacter sp. | reverse complement strand
GAGCTTGCATTTCAAGTAAAATACAGTATTTGCCTATCTCTTTTGCGTAGATAGGATATTTTTTGTTTATTTTTGAACTTTCATAAAAGCCTAAATTTATTTCAGCATCTACAACAAGTGATTTTTCAACAATATCTTGATGTACCAAATAATAATCCTCTTTAAATCCATTCGACATTTTGGCTGTAGTGATATTGTACGCTTGCTCAAAGACAAAAATATCATCGCTTATCGTATAAATAGGATTGTTTTCGTCTGCTTTATCAATTGCAGTAACTACCAAATCAGTATAATTAACGCCATTTACAACGGTAATTAAATCACCAACTTCGATAACATCGTTTCTGACTGCTAATTCAATTTTGTTTGAATAAAGTTTAGTAATTGTTATGTCTGGGAAACTTCCTGGAGTAGGTTCTAATAAAGCTGAAATATCTGTATCAAATTCTACATTTAAGCCTGATATTCCGATAACTGATATTGACGAACCGACATAAGGAATACTGTCAATTGCAGTTAACCTATCACCTATGCTCAAATTTATTACTGAATTAAATTCAGCTACATAAGTACTAATCACGTCTGTAATAGTAAATCCTAATTCAATTCCTACTTGACTAAAATCATTTGTTGCATAATAAAATATCCCACCATTATTAGGTAGCACCTTTTCGTTTATTGCAGTACCGAGCATATCATAAACACAAACGCTATCCTTTTCAGAATAGTCATTTTTGAATGTTTTTGTTTCTGGAGTTTTAAAATCAGATGTAACTGTCTGTTTGTATAAAGTAAATTCAGAAATTCCATTTGCTGAACGATTTGCTAAGTCAAATCCTATTTTATGTAAATCTTTTTCTTTTTCAATCGTATCATTTAAAACTGAAATATAATCAGTATTTACATAGTTAAGTTTATCCCAATTATTATATTTCAAAAAGTTCTTTTGAGCATAAGAATTGAAAGTAAAGTTTTGATTAAGTAATTGTATTTTATCGCTCCAATCATAAACATTTCCCGCTTGTAAATTCACTTTAAATTCATCAAAGGTATAAAATTCAATTTCCCCCGATTCGTTATATCCAATAAACATCCCCGTAATTTTTAGCATTTCAGATATAAATTCCATTGAAGTTATTGTAGGTAGATTCAATAAGCAATTATACCTTTGAAAAGTTTGTGTATAATCTAAACTAAAAACTGATTGTGTCCGCTTGTGAGTTACTGTAATAGTTCCATTTATAGTAACTGTTTGACTTCCATTTGAAAATTCAAAACGATAACATTCTGATTCACTGCCAAACTCAACGGTTACCACTGTGTCGTAATACAAAAATCCGGCTGCATCTCTGTACGCTGCAATTTCTTTTGACAAACCCCAAGCACTACCATCAAATTTCCATAACTGTAAAGTACCTATTGTATTTCCAATCGAAAATAAAAACTTAAAATCAACCGATAATGGATATTGTACATTTTTAGATTGTGGTAAAATTGGAGTTCCGCTTGTATAAATAAACCCTCTATTACGAATAACAGATGGTGCGCTTGCAAAAACTAAATCTGGTTCGCTTTCTGGAATAACAATAGGCAAATACTCACTTGTAAATCCTTCGTTATTTTTCGTTATAACATATTCATCAATAATGTCATCTTTATTGCCACCTAAAATAAGTCCTTTATTTGTTAATCTTGCTTGTAAATCAGTAAAATCAATTGCACACCCCGTTTCTACATTTATCAAATCCAATATATTATTGAATGGTATAAATGGGTGCATAGTCATTTCTTTTTGACTACTTTTATATGGTTCTGGTGCAATAACTGGTTTTTGTACTATATTGTCGTAAATTTGAGCATCGCTTGTTTTTTCGGCTGAAATATAATTTAACATTTTATATTTCTTTCCGTTTGCAAACATATTAGTTTTATCCCATTTTACAATCCAATTATCAGATGTAATTCCAGTACCTACAACTATCTCGTTCAACTTCTTTTCAAACAATGGTAGATATTTTGCACGATTAAC
>JBMOHG010000640.1:0-2030 GCA_049317965.1 Paludibacter sp. | reverse complement strand
ACATTAACGGTTGCTTGTGAATGGTCTGTAGCATAATCGAACATTAAATTACCATTTTTCATAAGCATTTTAATGTAATTAAGATTATACCAAACCACCATTTTCCCAACTTTTATACCAGACAAAACATCAATTCTCATATCGCTTCCGGGTAATTCTGCAATAGAAATTTTGCTGTTATTGGTTATTTTTACTTTGTCGAACGAAATATCTTTTCCATTTTCTGTTTGAATAGTTATTACACCTTTTTGATTCTGAACAAAGTTAATCATACCCAGATTCTTATAAATATTGGGACATGACTTTCTAAATCCGGGATTATTTTTATCCAACGCTTGTTGAGTTTGTACTCCAGTAAGACTGACACCCATAAATTTTACAATTCGAATAGCTGCAAATAGACCCGAAATAGCTTTATCGGCTTGCTGAGCAATAAATTTTTCACCCTCAATTCGCAACAAATCAGTTACATCAACTGTAGCTCCGGCAGCAAAGGCCATAGGTTTATCGTTTCCTGCAAGTGCTAAAGCATTGTTAGTCATGCCGGAATAAATAACTCCTCCATTATTATCGACAAACAAACCTTGATTTTGCTCTTCAATTTGTTCGGCAGCATGTTTAGTTTCACCTTTTACGCCATTGGGGTCAAAAACTACAGAAAATGCTGTTGAAGCACTTTTTGGTAAAGTTTCCAGACCACCACGATTAATCCAAAGCAATTCTCCGTTTGGCGAATAACATGCCAAAAACAAGTCAGCATTTCCTTCGGTAGCAGTTAAATTACCACCGGCAAACTGAATAGAACCAGTGAAAACGCCAGCTACTATTATATTACCTGTCGCAGTGGTTTCAACTGACATTCCAACCGCATTCCCGCTTGCTGCAATAGATTTAGCCCAAACAGTTTGGCCGCTTTTATTTATTTTTGCAACAAATGAATTATTTGTATTTGGAGTACCCGAGAGTGATTTATCTCCGAGTTGTACCGGTTTTGAAAAATAGCCACACATAATTGTATTTCCATCTTCCAGTAATTTGCTGTTTTTTCGACTACTGCCTTTATAGCAACCTGCATCTTGGGCAAGCTGCCATTGTTTTTCTAGATTTATACCTGCCGCGGTATTGTTTATAATTTCATATACTTTAGGCGAAATGGTTCTAAATTGAGGCATTGCCATACCGGCTGGGGCGTTAATGTAAGTTGGATCTGACACTACATATTTATTGCTTTTATACATTAAATAATCACCAATAATTGGCGCTTTAAACCCAACTGCCGATGCAATATGTTCAGGATATTCCAAACCAATTACTTGTAAACCCATGATTTCGCGAACCAAATAAGAGAATAATACCGAACGATCTTCGCAATCGCAATAAGGATAGAAGAAAAGTTCTTCAGCAAAGAATGGTTTTTCACGACCAAATTGTTCAGGGTCAGTTTTATATGCAAATCCTGTTTGAACCAAATGCAAAATAAAATTCACTGCTTTTACTTCATCCATATTTGCAATAATTGGTTTCAGAGCCGCTGCAAGTGATTCTTTTGCCTGAACCGAAACTGCAGCATTGAAATATACATTTATGTCGACCAATGGATATTCTTTATAAAAATTAATCAAATCGGGGTCATAACTCAAATTGATACTATAAGGTTTGCCTTCAAACTCTACTGCCAACACTTTTTCTGCTTTACGACCACCAAAATTTATAGGCGAAGCAATATTGAAATCCATTGTACGACCTGCTGAAGTAAAATCCTTGTCGTAGGTTGAATAACTCGTTGCTTGCAATTTTGGGAAAATATAATAATTTATACCTTTCAGCGTCAGATAATTAACCAGATACAATTGTTGAAGTGATGGAACCAGCAACGCAATTTCATTGTTTTGAAAAGCTACCCGAACGCCATAACCCGAACGAACCAATAAAAACCAATGCATTAATCGGGATGAATTATCATTGCCGGGGTACAAACTTTGGGCAAATTTCTGAGATAACAGAAAATAACCGTAATCGTTTATATTCAT
>JBMOHG010000639.1:0-2031 GCA_049317965.1 Paludibacter sp. | reverse complement strand
TATATAGATTTGGGAGCTGAGTTAAAGGTTTGCAGGGGACCAATGGATATTTTGGCAAGTGATGCCGTAAAGGAATTACAAAAATTTGGATTAAAAAAACCAATTCTTTGTGGCGAGTTGGGAGCTGTGGAACCCAATCATGCTGCCCCTTCAAAACTATATTTGGTTGATACTTTAGGAATTTTGCACCATGATATACTTTTTGCACCATTCTTCGCAGGTTCGGCAGGTTCAGGTCAAAGCTGGCATTGGAAAGAATACTTAGAGCGAAATAATTTGTGGTATCAGTTTGGTCGGTTCAACGAGGCAATTAAAGGAATTAATCCACTTGTTGAGAATTTCCAACCGTCTGAATTCCTGATTCCTGAATGCAGAGCATACACTTTAACTGGCAAAAAAACCACCCTTGTTTGGTGTCGCGATGCGGGTAGTAACTGGCAAACAGAGTTAATAGAAAACAAAAAACCTTCGTTAATTAAAACGAGTATTCCATTGTCAAAATTGGGTTTAAAAGCCAGTAAAATCAAATCCATTGAGATTTATGACCCATGGAAAAACACATGGAGCAAAACTAAAGTTGTTGAAAATGCAATAACGTTACCAGCGTTTACACGATCCGTTGTTTTGAGTATTCGGTTAATTCCATAGGTTTTTACACTCAATGTTTTATAAGACAAAAGTCAACATATAAAATTAAATAATTAACCGAAAAGTGTTGATAGATAGTTTTTCAAAAAAATAGTCTGATGAAGAAGATATTATCTTATACAATTGTTTTAAGCCTATTTAGCATAGTAATTAATGCTCAAATATCATCAAGCTTGAACAGAATAGCAGATGATTTAAGTTTTGTTCGAGTTAGTAAAACTAATTCGCACTATTTTGAACTATCAAATGGTTCGTCTTTTATTCCGGTAGGTCCAAATATATGTTTTCCTAGATATATAATTGATGAAGACTCTGTTTTTGTCAATCTGGAAACTATGTTTAAAAACCTATCTCAAAACCATGGAAACTATGCCAGAATATGGTTAAGTCATAAATTTTATGAAGTTGAAAATCAGAAACAGGGAATTTATTCCGATGTGCAGGCAAAAAGAATTGATAGAGCAGTTGCATTAGCTACAAAATATCATATTCGGCTTAAGTTGTGCTTCGAACATTTCAGGGTTTTATATGATAATGAAAAAAGATTCAAAGGTTCTGTTTACTTTGATAAAAAGATTTACGATATTAAGAATGGTGGCAGTTTTGCAACCATCGAGGATTTTTTTAATACTGAAAAAGGGAGAGAAGTATATTTAAATAGGGTTTGTTTCATTGTGAATAGATACAAAAACAACCCAACTATTTTCGCATGGGAATTGTGGAACGAATTTAACGCAATTGAATTGCCGGATAAAAATAAATCTGACATTGACTGGACTTCTGATATGCTTAACAGGATACACAAACTGGACAACAATCACATGGTTATTCAAAGTCTTGGAAGCTTTCACTCTATATCAGAACGAGAAATATATAGAAGTATAAATAGTATTCCTAATAATGATTATGCCAATATACATCGTTATTTGAATCAGACAGATGAATTAGATGTCTGCCGTGGACCAATGGATATTTTGGCAAGTGATGCTGTAAAAGAATTACTTAGTTATGGATACAATAAACCGTGTATGCTGGGCGAAGCTGGCGCAGTAGAAGCTAATTACGCCGGTGCTTCAAAACTATATTTGGTTGACACGTTAGGAATTTTGCACCACGACTTACTTTTTGCGCCTTTTTTTGCAGGTTCGGCAGGTTCTGGTCAAAGTTGGCATTGGATGGAATACATAGATCGTAATAATTTGTGGTTTCAGTTTGGTCGGTTCAACGAGGCAATTAAAGGAATTAATCCACTTGTTGAGAATTTCCAACCGTCTGAATTCCTGATTCCTGAATGCAGAGCATACACTTTAACTGGCAAAAAAACCACCCTTGTTTGGTGTCGCGATGCGGGTAGTAACTGGCAAACAGAGTTAATAGAAAACA
>JBMOHG010000638.1:0-2036 GCA_049317965.1 Paludibacter sp. | reverse complement strand
TCAGAATCAGTTGGGTAATTTAGATTTGGCTGACAAGCAGTCAATAATAAAATTGCACCTAAAAATAAATGATTTTTTTTCATGGATTAGTTTTTATTTTAAAAATAAATTTGCGTTAAGAGATGTAACTGTAATACTATCAGTCTTTTGATAATAAAACCCTGTTAAATCATTAATAGTAAGTTTGAAATTTTGTCCTTGAATTGTTAATTTTTCTGTATTGAAATTAATGTCCTTTTTCTTATGCTTAATTATTTCTTTTAAAGTTGGCGTTAGTAAAATATTTATTTTGAAGTTTTTGTCATTAGGGTTTTCTATTATGAATGAATTATTTATATAATTAACTATCAAATTCTTACCTTGATAAACTTGTTCAATATCATTTTGTAGTATCAGCCTAATATACGATTTATAGTTATTGTCAATATTGATTAATTGATTTTCAGTCTGCAATGTCGCATTAAAATAAAAACAATCATTGTTTTTCTCAGGAGCTAGTAATGATGTAATATTTTTAGTTTCTTTAATTCCTAATCTACTGTTAATCAAATTATAATTCGAGTTTTGAATAGAATCCCTGAAAAATAATTGAATACTTTTTGTTCCAAACGTACTACAAATATATTTTATGTCTTCCGATATTTTTTTAGATTGAATCGAGTCGATTCTAATTCCAGCGTTATAATTATCAATTACTTTACCGTTTTTTAGCAATTTTGAATCGTTGAGTAATTGTCCTATTTCCTTTATCAACGATTGTTTGGTGACATTATAAACGCTCCAAGGTCCAACCGATGAGACAAATGTTACTATTGCAAACGTAATTATTATCCATTTCAAGTGCTGTGATTTTGATATAAATAAATATATACTAATTCCATACAGCCAGAGATTGAGAATGAGAACATAGCAACGATTTATTGTTAATCCATAGTCACCCAAGCGACGAAATATACCGACCGACATTAACATTAAAAGTGGCAAAATAAGAAGTGGAAAATACCGAGATAAGAAATTTACGGCTTTGTTTTCTCCATTCAGCCGTAATGGATATGTGATTAACATACAAAGAAATCCACCCAAAGCCAGAACAGACACAAGTAATGAAACCCAACCGTTTGGCAGTTCCCATTTGATTATTATTTGAGCTAAATACACATATAAAATTACCAAATAGATTGATAAAATTGGCAACAATATGTACAAACCCAGGATATTCAGAAACTTATTGAAAGTAAATTCCTGTTTCATCTTTTCAATTTTATTTGGCACATTTGCCAGAAAGTAAATTGGTGCAAATAAAACGTAACATATAACTCCCAGATTTTGATATACTTCCGTTTGAACATCTATTTTGAAAAGCTCTTTCAAAGAAAGTATTGCTAAACTAAGTCCGATAAATAATACCTGGGCAAAAATACCTGAAATTATTAATTGCAAAATGGTAGTTTTACTAAATTCCCAGAATGAAATATCTGTGTCCTTTTTAAGAAATGAAACAACAAATGCTGAAAATATAAATACAAATCCCAGAATTATTAGTTGAAAATAATTGTAAGTGAAAAACACATCGGGCAATGTAAAAATGTAAATTGCTAACAGTAAGACTGATAGTAGATTTAATCCAATTCTGACTATATGATTTTCATACTGTTCGAGAAATAATGTTAGTGCAACACTAAGGCAAATTCCCAAAGAAAAGAATGCCCAAAGACGGTGTTGTGTTTCTATCTGATGGTTATTTATCTTAAGAAAAAAATAAAATGCCAAACCCAACAAAAAAAACAAAACGAACGGAAAACGCTGTGCTACCAAACGGATTTTTTCAATCCAATTTGAAACTGAAAATTTCTTCATAATAACGTGTATTTATTAATTGACATCGATAATTAAAACTGTTTTTGCAGGTATTTGCAATGAATTTTGCAATGAAAATTTTTCTCCGGTGGTAATTTCAGTGCCAAAAGTTTTTCCGTTTAGAATTTCGGAGAAACGTTTAAGTTCTATTACATTGTTTTGCAGCTTATTATTGGCTA
>JBMOHG010000637.1:0-2040 GCA_049317965.1 Paludibacter sp. | reverse complement strand
CCATTATCCAATGCTTTTAATCCGACAATAATTAGGCTTTCAACTACAAAATCAGATCGTTTTGTTCCTTCAAGAATTCTTTTTGGGCAATTTGTTTGTCTTTTTTCTATTTTCTTTTCATCTCCAGCCACACGCCGTTCCAGTTTTGTCTTCGGCAGGTGGCAGATTTTCGGGTTTTATACCACGGTTTCCAAGCATTTCTCTCACACTGGTATTATTTTGTATGTGCTCTTGTGTTATTGGAATTTCGCCTTGCAAGTCTTTATTTTCGACATTATAGTTGGTTATTTCGGTTGCAAGGTTTTTGGCTGCAATGGTTAGTGTAGTTAGAAAATCGGCTAAAGGCCGGCTCGATTTTACACTCAGCCGGTTCTTCATATCTTCGGTGGTATGACCTCCAAACAAAACCGTATCGCCTTTTGAACGGATACGACCAAATCCTTTATCGTCAACGCCTCGTTCGTAAATATTCTGAGATAATTGTTTTTCGGAAGCCCGCAGTTTTTCTCTTGTTTCGAGCCGTGCGAATAGATTCAACTTTTCTTCAATCAGTTCGGCTTTTCGGGTTTGCACCGCAAAATAACTTTGTGCAAATGCAATTTCTTCCTTCTTGGGGTCGCCATTTTGAGCTATCAAATAACAGGTATAGCGTGTGAGCATATAATCGTTAATTTCACGCTTTGCACCACTTCCCAAAACAACCATTTTCGTGACCTCACGAAAATGGTCGTCGATGTTGATATTCTGCGTTTTACACGAATCGACAGCACGGGTGATGGCTACAACAAAATTTTCCCAACGTGCGTAGCCAAGCATTTCCTGTAGCTCGCGAGCAAACCACACTTCAACCTGCTTGCTGTCATCATCGTTGTTAATAAAATGAACTATGGTGTCAAATACCGATTTTAGTTGTGTAATGCGTAACTTATCCATATATCTGAAGTTAAATTGTTGTTAGAGAGTGCTTCGCTTAAAGTAAAATTCTCACTTGATAGTATCCCAAAAATGTTCTTTTGCTAATTCCAGTTCTTTACGCAGTTGAGCTTGCAACAGTTTTTTATCGGGAAGTTCGGTCATGTACTTGGCTACTTTTATGCCTGCTGCATCCAGTTGCAGCAATTCAATTTGTTCGTGTCCGCCATCGGCACAGAGTATTAATCCAAGAGGCGATTCTTCGCCCGTTTCGGTGGCAAGTTTTTCGAGCCAACGCAGGTAAAGCTCCATCTGCCCTTTGTAACCGGCTTTAAAACGTCCTAATTTCAGGTCAATGGCTATCAGCCGGTGGAGTTTTCGGTGATAGAAGAGCAAATCGAGGAAAAAATCTTCGCCATCAATCACCATGCGTTTCTGGCGTTCCACAAAACTAAAGCCTGCACCAAGTTCCATTATAAACTGCTCCAGGCGAACTACCAAACTATCTTCGAGCGATTTTTCGCTGTAAACCCCTTTCAAGCCTGTAAACTCCAGGAAATAAGGACTTCGGAATACCAAATCGGGCGAAATGATGTTTTCTTCCCTTACTTTGGCGAGTTCGTGCTTTATCATTTCATCGGGTTTGCCGCTTAAGAGGGTGCGCTCGTATAGCATTCCGTCTATTTTGGCACGAAGCGTATTTCTACCCCATTGTTCAAATGCTGCCATAGTGAGGTAAAACTCCCGTTGCAGCTCGTCTTTCAGAGGTAGTATCTCAACAAAATGTGACCATGTCAATTGTCGCGCCGCTTGCGCGACAATTTGCACATCGGGAAAATTATGAGCAAATTGCATCATTCGCCGAATACTTTTTTCGTCAAAACCTTTCGCTCCATAATGCTCCTGCAATTGTTGCGACACTGTCGCAACGATTTGTTTTCCGTAGCTTGCACGCTCATTGCCAAGCACTTCGCGGTTGATGCGCTCGCCAATGTGCCAGTACATGAGCGTGGTAGCCGAGTTAACGGTGGCAGCCACACGGCCACGGGTTTGCTCAATAAGCTGCTTTAAATCGTTGAACAGTATTTTATTTTCGACCGGTTTCTCCATACCGTTTTTTCAATTAAA
>JBMOHG010000636.1:0-2044 GCA_049317965.1 Paludibacter sp. | reverse complement strand
TTAAAACACCACCAAATGCCGAAACCGGATCGGCAGCCAAAGCTGCATTCCATGCATCAACCAAAACGTCTCTGGAAGCTATTCCACAAGCATTGTTATGTTTTAGAATGGCAAAAGTAATATCATCGAAATCATTTATTAAGTTGACTGCCGCGTCAATATCGAGCAAGTTATTGTACGAAATTTCTTTTCCCTGCAATTGTTCAAACATATCGTCGAAATTGCCATAGAATACACCACGTTGGTGAGGATTTTCGCCATATCGAAGCACTTTGGCATCGTTTGCACTTTGGCGGAAAGCACTTTCATCCTGACCATCAAAGTAATTAAAAATTGCCGAATCGTAGTGAGAAGAAACGGCGAAAGCCTCCTTCGCAAACCAGCGACGTTCTTCGAGCGAAGATTGTGCTCCATTAGCCGATATCATTTCGAACAATGGCTCATATTGATCTTGGGATGCTACAATTACAACATCACTGTAGTTTTTTGCAGCTGCACGAATAAGCGAAATGCCACCAATATCAATTTTCTCAATAGTTGTTTGTTCGTCGGCACCAGCTGCTACAGTAGCTTCGAAAGGATATAAATCAACAATAACTAAATCTATTTCAGGTATTTCGTATTCTGCAATTTGGGATTTGTCCAGTTCATTATCACGGCGATTTAAAATGCCTCCAAATACTTTCGGATGCAAAGTTTTAACTCTTCCACCCAGTATAGATGGATAGCCGGTTATGTCTTCGACAGCTTGGCAAGGTATATCAAGCGATTCTATAAATGATTGAGTTCCTCCGGTAGAGATAAATTCTACTCCTTCGGAATGAAGTTTTTTAATGATTATATCTAACTTATCTTTATGATAAACAGACACTAAGGCTTTTTTTATTTGCTTTACGGCCATATTCCAATTTTACATTTATTTATGGGATGCAAAACTACAAAAAAAAGTTGTTTTATCAATGCAAATAGTTGATTGATTTTGTGTACAAACCAAATTTAATAAGTTGATACAGAAATACACAATTATGTAGGAATTAATGAGATGAGAATTGTATTGTCAAATGTGAATGAATCAAATAAAAAACTCATTTTCAAAAATTAAGTTTTTGACAAAGAATTACACCTGATTAACTTGATCTTTGCCAAAAAACTCTGATAAAGTTGCAAGTTATTGAAACAATTTATATCTTTGCACAATGATAAGACAAATTATTGCATATAAACGCTATTTTGCTGACTTTTTAGACACACTTTCGGAGCAAGAGAAAAGGAAAATTTTCTATATCCTTGATATGCTAAAAACGCAAGATCGATTAAGTACAAAGTTTGTAAAACATATACAAGATGGTATTTATGAGATACGTACAGAATACAATGGGAATATTTATCGTCTATTTTTCATATTCGATGACCGAAAGATAGTCGTTTTATTCAATGGATTTCAGAAAAAAACACAGAAAACGCCACAAAACGAAATAGACAAAGCATTAAAAATAAAGGAGGATTATTATGAAAACAAATAATGAAATTACGAGCGTTGATGAAATGATGGACACGCTTTACGGAAAAGAAGGAACGCCCGAAAGAGAGGATTTTCGTCGAGAAGCTTACGCTTATTGTATGGGTCAAGTGATACAAGATGCTCGAAAAGAAGAAAAGGTGACTCAAAGCGAACTGGCTCAACGTATTGGTTCAAACAAAAGTTATATATCACGTATTGAGAAAGGCTTGATTGAACCAAGTGTTGGAACATTTTACCGCATTATGAATGCACTAGGCTTACATGTGGAAATTACAAAACCAATGGCTTGATTTACTAGATTATAACCAAGTTATTATACAAGCATCGAATCAAACAAAACTAGAAAAAAAAGTTGTTTTATCAATGCAAATAGTTGATTGATTTTGTGTACAAACCAAATTTAATAAGTTGATACAGAAATACACAATTATGTAGGAATTAATGAGATGAGAATTGTGTTATCAAAAGTGAATAAATCTAACAGAAAAAACACGATCAAAAAACAAATTTATTTTTCCAATA
>JBMOHG010000635.1:0-2044 GCA_049317965.1 Paludibacter sp. | reverse complement strand
ATAAAAATACTAATATTCTTTTTCGGAAATTAATTTACCTTTTTCGTCCCACATATACCATTTTCCCGATTTTTTTCCATTGCTATATTGCATTTCGTAACGCATTATACCAGAGTCATCCCATACGTGCCAAGTACCATTTTTTTTGTTATTTCTATATTCAGCCTCGGCAATCAACATTCCTGCTTCATTGTATGTACGCCAAACTCCATGAAACTCACCATTTCTATACGCCCGCACTTCGTTGGGTTTACCGTTAGCAAAATATACTAAATATGCACCTTCGGGCTTGCCATTCAAAATATTTATTTCAACTTTTAGCGCACCGTTGGCAAAATACTCTTTAAATTCACCACTATACAATTTTGTTTGAGTGGCATCAGTAAAAAATAAACCTTCGCTCTGAACTATTTTTTCGCTACTTATTGCTTTTGGAGTTTCAGAAAATAAGATTTGGAAGGTCAGAAGTAGAAAAAAGAGCAGTTTAATCTTACGCATAATAATGTGTTTTTTGTGTTTATAATTTACAAAATTACAAAATTTTGTTAGCATTTAATCCACTCTTAAATTCTCAGTCTCAATATGCATTTTTTCAATTGCTTTTCATTGATTTAATAACTTGAAATTCTTTAATATAGCGATAATATGTGAACTAAAATTTATCAAAAATTTAATATGTATTACAAAAGTCAATCGATTGATTGTGTAATCAAAGGGTTTTTTAGAATCGACTACAAGATATATATTAACCATCCAAAATACTAACTTACATTTAATATTGTCTGTTGTACCCATTTCATTGGCACAAAAAAAGAATCCAAGAAGTTAATCTTGAATTCTTTAATTTGTAAATGCTGCTGAAGGTACGACACAGATTTATCTTTGAAAAATGTAACATTTTAAATTATCCGGCATAATTAGAATTCCAAAATATTCGTATAGTTTATTTCTTCAGCCCCTCAATTCCCTCTTTCAACGAAGTAATCTTACTTTCGGCATCAGCTTTTTTCTTACGTTCAGCATCTACCACTTCTGGTTTTGCATTGGCAACAAATCTTTCGTTACCCAATTTTTTCATTACTGACTCAATAAAGCCCTCAAAGTATTTGATTTCGGCCTCCATTTTAGCAATCTCTTCTTCTACATTTATCAAATTTGCCATTGGAATTGAAAATTCGGTAGTACCAACAAGAAAAGAAATTGAACCCGCTGCTTTGTCAGAAACTTTTTCTATCGATTCCAAATTTCCTAATTTTGAAATAACAGAATCGAAGTCTATTTGATGTTGACCAATTACTTGCAAACTCAAAACTTCTTTGTTAGGAATATTTTTCTGTAATCGAATGGATCGTATTCCGGCAATAATTTCCTTAACATATTCGAAACCAGTTATCAACTTATCATCCGCATCAGCCACTTTGGGTTGTAATTGAACCATAATACTATCACCATCAATGCGTTCTTCGAGTGCTTGCCAAAGTTCTTCGGTAATAAATGGCATAAATGGATGCAAAACTTTCAACAACGAATCGAAAAATCCAAGTGTAGCTTCGTAGGTTGTACGGTCGATAGGTTGTTGGTAAGCAGGTTTTGCCATTTCCAGGTACCATGCCGAAAATTCATCCCAGAACAGCTTGTATATTGCCATCAGTGCTTCTGACAAACGGTATTTGTCGAACAAATCATCAATTTCGAGCAATGTTTTTCCTAATTGTGCCTCGAACCATTTTACCGCCATACGAGCCGATTCTGGTTGCTCAATATCAGCCACTTCCCAACCTTTTACCAATCTGAATGCATTCCAAATTTTATTATTAAAATTTCTACCTTGTTCGCAAAGTGAATCGTCATAAGGTAAATCGTTACCAGCCGGCGAAGTTAGCAACATACCAAGACGTACTGCATCTGCACCAAAATGCGCTATCAAATCGAGCGGATCGGGTGAATTACCCAGCGATTTCGACATTTTGCGTCCCAACTTATCGCGCACAATACCAGTGAGATAAACATTTTTAAATGGCATTTCGCCTCTATATTCGTAACC
>JBMOHG010000634.1:0-2045 GCA_049317965.1 Paludibacter sp. | reverse complement strand
ATGTTGTTTATCAGGTCAAAGATACAATTTTTGAAAGCAAATCACAATAGGCAAACGCAATTTAAATATTATTCCTCATTTTCTACCTGTTGCGTTTTCAATAATTCCTTTTCTTGAGCAGTTTTTCGTCGGCTGGCTCGGTTACGTAATTGGCCCCGGCAATTTATCATTAACGAATCTATGATTCTTACCGTTTGGCTATAATCAATTTCGGGATGTTGAATGATGTTTAAATTAAATGCTGTTATGAAAGTTTGTATTTCGGCAATCAGTTGATTTTTATTTTTTAAAGCGAATCCTACCGGATTTGCTTTCATTTTCATTCTTCGATTTTTTTTCTGTTCTGCTATTTGCTTTTTATTATCCTCCAGCGCTTTAATATAACGGATTAATCCCAACAGTTCGAAATCCATTCGCATTTGTTCATCCTCCTTTACTGTCCGTATCAAGTTGTCAATTTTTCTATCTTTAATTGTAAGTCGCTCATGTATATCGTATTGTATAGTATCATATACCAGGCTGAAAATACGTTTATCAATTTGTTGAAAATCGTTAAAACCCGCACGTACCAATGCTTTACTATTGAGTATCAATGCACTCATCAAGTTGTCGCGCACTTTATGCAAATGAGCAATTTCATCTGTTAGTGGTAATTTTCTGGTTTTAGTTCTCAAATTGTCCACTAATACTTCTTGCTTAATTAAATGGTTGGTCGCCCATTCAAGATGCAATTCATTTTGGTCTATACTTTTTAAAAAATATACAATGGATTGATACAAACTCTTTAATTCAATAATCTTTAATCTGTCGAAACGAAGTTTTATGAATGCACTTTTCATGTTGTTCTTGTAGAATATTTTATATAACGAGTGTTGTAAATAATTTTTGTACCGGATTGAAGCGGTTTTGCACTTCAATGTAATATGAAGTAAGAAAAAATTCTATTTCCAGCTTGTATGTAAATAATATTTGTTTCAATATCATTGAACAAATGATACTCTACAAATTATTTTCTCATAATATCAACTGACAAAATAGGATTTGACAAGATTTTCTTCTTAAAACAAATATAATTATTATGTTGAGCAACAATATTCTAACAAAAACAACACGAAAAGTTAGGTCGGGCAATATTTTCTTGTAAAAATCAAAAATATTGTGATGTAAACTAACTGTTTTATTGCAGAATAGAAGTACAAAGATAAGAATAATTTTTTATTTATATCAATGTAGAATTACACTTGATACAATAAGAATGGAAAGATGTGGATGTAATATAACAATGAGGGGTTTAGAAATATAAATGCTCAAATGTAGAGTTACAATATGAACTTAAAAAGAATTCAGAAATCAATGTAAGGCAACATTCATCTCATTTAAAAAGTTCCCGGTTGAATGTTATACTACTTTTATTGATTTCAATTAGTAAACGATAATTTGTATTAATTTATTTCAGAAATAATTTTTTTGCCACATATTACGGCATTGTAATTACAATAAAAATTATAGTATAATTTCACTAGAAACAACTGGAAAAACAAATATAATCAACTGGCTATTACCGTCACTATCAGCATGAAAATTAATATTGCAAATATAAGGATTATTTATCGAATAATGCTATATTTTACTAAGTTTCTACAATTTATTTCACTTTTCATTTTCAAAGCACAGCTAAACAGATATGATAATGATTTCGAAAAATATATAGTTCTACTTTCTTAAAAAAAGACAAGAAACCTGGAACGTGAACCCATCGGGTTCAGATATTTATAGAAAATAAGAAAACAATATGTATGCGACCCCTATCGGGGTCGAATATGGGTAAAAATGCACATTTTCAATAAGAATATAAGGCCTCTGGCATTAACAAAAACTAATTTGGGAAAGTATAATAGATGAGTTATTAAGAATTTTATATCCACAAAAATACAAACTCCAATTTTTAAAATCAAATCAATGCTCATTTTTCACTAAAAGCTGTATTTAGCTATTTATTTGGTTATAAAATATCATTTTGTAGTATATATTTTTTTTATTTGTAG
>JBMOHG010000633.1:0-2045 GCA_049317965.1 Paludibacter sp. | reverse complement strand
ATTGCAAATATGAATTGAACTTAAACCTTCAAATTGATATAATTATGTGGTTTTGTACATTTGTTTCCAAACGATTATAAAAAACCATTCCTACTGAATTTTTGTATGCAGCTGATATTGCCCACAAAGGTTCAGTAATTTTTAATTATGAGCTTTAGCATTTTGTTAATGAATTTCATTATTTCAAAATTTGATATATAACATTTACTTTAATATACTTAATTAGAATCAATTGACCTTCTGATAATAAAATTTAATTTGTTTGATTATTACAATATTAATTGTCAATATCTTTACTTTTTTAAAAATACAATTCAATTGTAATTTCTATTTCTACAACTATTTGCATATCCAAATCAAATTATTTACTTTTGCTAAAAAATATATGAATAGTAACACAAAAAAATTTATTATTGAATATGGTTGCATTTAAACGAGTTTTATTAAAATTGAGCGGTGAATCCCTGATGGGTGAGAAACAATATGGAATTGATGAGAAGCGATTAGGTGAATATGCCGATCAGATAGCCGAAATTGTAAAACTTGGAGTTCAGGTTGGAATTGTGATAGGTGGTGGAAATATTTTTAGAGGATTAAGTGGAACTTCCAAAGGTTTCGATCGTGTTCAGGGTGACCAGATGGGTATGTTGGCAACCGTTATCAATAGTTTGGCCTTAAATTCTGCTTTGCAGGTCGCTGGAGTAAAATCAAGAGTGTTAACTGCTATCAGAATGGAACCTATTGGTGAATTTTACAGTAAACAAAAGGCAATTGAAGGTCTAGAAAAAGGCGAAGTAGTAATACTATCTGGTGGTACCGGAAATCCATTTTTTACTACTGATACAGGTTCTTCGCTTCGCGCCATTGAAATTGAAGCAGATGTAATGCTTAAAGGAACTCGCGTGGATGGGATTTATACTGCCGATCCCGAAAAAGATAAAACCGCAACCAAATTCGATGAAATTACTTACGATGAAATATATAATAGAAATTTAAAGGTAATGGATTTAACTGCAACCACCATGTGCAAAGAAAACAATATGCCGATTTATGTATTTGATATGGACACAGTTGGAAATTTGAAAAAAGTAATGACCGGCGAAAAAATTGGAACATTGGTAAGAAATTAAAAATATATTTGAGTTTTCCAAAATGCTGGAAAATTATTTTTGCTATCATTGAAACACATATAAACATATATAAAAAACAAACTCTAATTTCCTCTTATAGGTTTAGAGGACAAAACATTATTAATTATGCTAGACGTAAAACCATTACTTACACATGCTGAAGATAGCATGGAAGCTTCTATTCTGTATTTGGACGAATCATTGGCACATATTCGTGCAGGAAAAGCCAATCCACGTATTTTGGATGGCGTAAAAGTAGAGTATTACGGTCAACATGTGCCAATTTCGAGTGTAGCTACAGTTACTACTCCTGATGCAAAAACTATTACCATTCAACCTTGGGAAAAAGGGTTGATTTCTGTGATAGAAAAGGCAATTATGAATTCGGATGTAGGAATTACTCCTATGAACAACGGCGAAACAATTCGTTTAGGAATTCCACCGCTTACCGAAGACCGTCGTAAACAGCTTGCTAAGCAATCGAAAGCTGAATGTGAAGATGCTAAAATTAGTGTTCGCAATGCACGAAGAGATGCAATTGAACATTTCAAAAAAATGGTAAAAGAAGGTCTTCCTGAAGATGTAGAAAAAGATTCAGAAGCTGCAGTTCAGAAAATTCATGATAAATATATCAAGAAAATTGATGAAATGTATGCAGCAAAAGAGAAAGAAATCATGACTATTTGATTTTTGTATTTTCGATTAAAAATAAACTGCTCAGTCATCTCATTTCCTATGGGATGACTGTTTTATTTAACTTGTATTTATTATGCAAATAAAACAATTATTTGTTTTATGTCTTCTGAATGTATTTGTAACATCAAATTTTGCAGAAACTACTGATAGTATTGTTTCTAGGCGGAGTTTGTTTGTTATTCCACATGCTTCATATCAACAGGAAACCAGTGTAGCACC
>JBMOHG010000632.1:0-2047 GCA_049317965.1 Paludibacter sp. | reverse complement strand
AGCAGATTATACTATAAAGGTAATCAAGCAATTGAACCATACATTTTTTGATACTTTGAAAGATAAACTGATGTGGGGTGTGGATAAAAGAAATTGAGACTATTTCTAAGAAATGGTTGATGTTTATTTTTTAAAAGAGAAAGAGAATAGAACGCTGATTTACACGGATTAAGCTGATTTACACGGATTTTTATACTCAATAACTGATTTATTATGGATTTAAAATCCCAATTAATTGGGATTGATTTTGGTGAATAATCAAAAATGCTCGCATTTTTTTTATCCGTTTTTTATCCGCTAAACCCGCGTAAATCAGCGTTCTATTCATATAAAATGAAATCCTAGCGTTCTATTTTAGTATTAATAAACTGACAAGCAATTTTGAGGTAAGATCCAAGTAAATTGATATGAAAATTTGAAAAATTAAGACATGAGAATAGTTTTTATGGGGACTCCCGAATTTGCGGTTGAGAGTCTCAAAATATTAGTTGAAAATAATTATAATGTGGTTGGTGTAATCACCATGCCAGATAAACCTGCCGGACGTGGTCATAACTTGCAATTTTCGGCAGTAAAGCAATATGCATTATCACAAAATTTGCCTGTTTTACAACCCGAAAAGCTGAAGGATGAAACTTTTTTGCAAGAATTACGCAACTTGAAAGCCGATTTGCAAATTGTGGTTGCTTTCAGAATGTTACCCGAAGTGGTTTGGGATATGCCAAAATTCGGAACATTCAATTTACATGCCTCATTACTCCCACAATATCGTGGCGCAGCACCTATCAATTGGGCAATAATAAATGGTGAAACAGAAACCGGTGCAACTACATTTTTTCTGACTCATGAAATTGATACAGGGAAAATTATTCAACAAGAAAAACTGCCAATTTCCGAAACCGATAATGCCGGTGATGTGCACGATAGGCTGATGGTGCTTGGAGCACAACTAGTCAAAAAAACTGTTGATTTATTGATGGATGGCAAAACGGATGCCATCGATCAATCACAATTTATTCATTCGGATTTGGTATTAAAATCTGCTCCAAAAATCTTTAAAGAAACTTGTCAGATTAACCTTAACTGGACTGTTGAGCAGGCTTATAATTTTGTTCGTGGTATGTCACCTTATCCCACTGCTTGGTTGGAAATCCAATTTCCAACTCAACAAGAAAAAATAATTTTAAAAGTTTTTGAAACTGAAAAGGAAATTTGCACTCACGATTTAGAAATTGGAAATATAGTTTCTGATGGAAAGAAATTTGCCAAAGTTGCTTTGAAAAATGGCTTTCTTCATTTAAAAGTCGTACAGGCTCCGGGTAAAAAGCGTATGGAAATTGGCGAACTACTTCGTGGTATTCGATAACCAAATTACCTGCTGAGCAACTCTTTTTTTATGTTTCAAAATATCATAGAGTCTTGTTTTTAAAATAAATATGTAAATTATTTTTTAATGCTATAGGTGTTTAGAGCTCATTATTCTAATCCTTGTTTTACAACTTTTTAAATTGGTTATCAGGCTTAAATAATACATGAAAACCCTATTAAGGGTTTACTGTGCATAACCCCCAGTGAAGTAAAACGGAACTGGGGGTAAGAATACAACTAAAAACTAGAACTCTGTAAGAGTTCACCAACAAAATGAAAATGCTTAGAGTGTTGTTAGTCAACTCCTCTGGAGTTGGTTCATGTATTTTCTTCCATCCCCCAGTTTCACTGGGGGTTATGCACAGTAAACTCTTACAGAGTTATTTGTGTATATATCATTAAATTGCGATTTAGAATTACATGCTAAATTTTAAGCACTTAAGCGAGCCTCATAAAACATTTATATTTACAAGTACAATTTTTTTGATAATATGCAAAAGTTTGAGTCGCTATAACTTGTGAGTTATTTCTGTGATTTGTAATGACTGAATAGTTTTTTTAATTCACAAAATATTTTCTCCGATATTACAATACGAATTAATTTTGTAACAGCTTTGTAACACATTCTTCATTTAGTTTTAATAAAGATATCTTTCCTTTGTATCGTTTTTAAAATGAG
>JBMOHG010000631.1:0-2051 GCA_049317965.1 Paludibacter sp. | reverse complement strand
AATCGTTCAGTAGTGAAAAACATTAAAGAATTCTTCTTTTTCGAAGCTACTATTCATTATCGAACAGTTTATCCTGTTTTGGAATTATATTAAATATCACATTATCAAACCTATATGATTGTGGCATAACAATTGATTTATTTTTTAGCAACAAGTAAAAAATTATTCATAAGCAAAATAATAAAAACGTTATGTCAATCAAAAATTATCTAGTAATTATGTTCCTGGTCGGAGTATTTACAAGTTGTAGCGAGGACTTCAATCAAACTGAACCAATCAGTAATGGAGCTAAAGATCTGAATGAGTTAAAGGTTAGTTCCGGTTTTAACTGGTCAACTTCAAAAACAGTTGAAATCTCTATTGTAGGATTACCAACTTTAGCTAATTTTGAACCTGTAAAATCAACGTTGGTATTGCGAGGCGAAAATCATGTTTTCTACACCGCTTATCATGCCATTAACGAAAATCTGACTATTCTTGTCACTGTTCCTACAAACGAAAAATTAATTCGTTTGAAATTTGGCTCTATTGAGCAAAAAGTAACAATCGAAAACGACAAGGTTGCATTTTCTTTTATTCCGAAATTAACTGACGAAAACTAAATAAAACAAATTAGAAATATGAAAACGCTTCGAAACACATTTGGAATTTTGATAGTTGGCTTATTGTTGAGTATTAACGGACTTCAGGCACAACTTACACTGGATTGCGAAACCGGAAACCGTGCAATTGAGCAAGGTAATTGTTGGGCCTTTGGAGCTGTAAGTTACTCAAGGCGAGATACTCATATAATTTCAGGTTTCTGGTCAACACTCAGCAATTCAATGACGAATCCAGCCTTAAGTAGCGCATGGATAAAAACACCATGGATGAAAGTAGGTCAGGGAAATATAACCCTTTCGGCAAAGCTCGAAAACTCAACAGGTACAACTAAGCAAATTGTAGTATCGTACATACCATACGACGAAAATGCAGGTACATATAAGGAAGGTACTTTAGTGAGCTTTTACACTTTCGATTATCCTAAAAACGGCACTTCGTTTTCCATAGCAGTACAAAACCTTACAGTTCCAATCCCTCAGCCAATTGCTAACTCAACCACGGTATATAAAATTATGTTTAGTTTTGTGGGTACAGGTGGTAATAACCGAGCAATTACTGATAATTATATCATTCCGGGTACATATTGGTCCGATCCTTCGAATAATTGTTTACCTAAAGCTCTTATTATTGATGCCGATAAAGATGGTGTTGCTGATGCCGACGACCAATATCCTACAGATGCCACTCGTGCATATAACAATTATTTTCCATCTCAAGAAACATTCGGGACATTAGCATTTGAAGATAACTGGCCAGCAAAAGGCGATTACGATCTAAACGATGTGGTTGTCAATTACAGATTAAACCGGGTTACAGATGCTGCAAATAAGGTGGTTGAAGTAATCGGGCAATTTGTAACACGCGCTTCGGGTGCTTCCTTTCATAACGGATTTGGATTTCAATTGAATGATATTGATCCCGCCAATATTGTGTCGGTGAGTGGAAATAAAGTAGGCAATGTGGAAACCTTTAAATATTCACCAAATGGGTTAGAATCCGATCAGACTTATGCTAACTGCATTGTATTCGACGATTTTTATGCCGTAATGAAATATCCGGGCAACGGTCCGTTTATAAATGTAAGCAAAAATGCACCATTTGTTCCTTATGATACTGTTTCGGTAACCATGAAATTTAAATCAGACATAGCAATTGCGAATTTGAGTGTGGAAAAATTTAATTTCTATATTATTTCGAATGTACTAAAAAAAGGCAGAGGAGTTGAAGTTCACCTTGCCGATGGAATTCCTACAAGTTTGGCTGATAAAACTCTTTTTGGTACTTACGATGATAAATCTAATGGGTCGAAATATTACCGCACAGCTAATAATTTACCTTGGGCTATCAATATTATACAGGGCTTTGACTACATGTTCGAAAAAATTTCAATAGACAAAGGCTATACTAATTTTATTAAATGGGCCGAAAGCTCCGGCCAAAGTTATCAG
>JBMOHG010000630.1:0-2055 GCA_049317965.1 Paludibacter sp. | reverse complement strand
CAGGTGACCAGATTTGGTTACTCGGAGGTACTTATGTAGTTACAAACGGTTTAGCTTTGAAAGCCGATTTAAGTCTGTATGGCAGTTTTGCAGGAACAGAATCTACAACTTCTCAAAGAGCAAAAGTTTCAGGGGGTAAACCGTGGGAGTTTGTAAATCAATCTGTTATTGATGGAAACAATCTGAACGCTAAAGGATTAACCACTGCAATTAGTGTAAACCCAACTTATATAGATGGCGTAAAAGTCACAAAATTTGCCGTTAATGCATTTAGTGCTAATGGTATTGGAGCTAATTTAGTAACCAATAACATTATGCGAAATTGTATTGTGAGCGAAAATACATTTACCGGAACAGGTATAACGGTTTGTAAAGCTGCGGGTGTTTGTTTAACAGGCCCCTCTCAATTACTTGATTCATACATATTCCACAATAGCAATCTCAAAGGCACAAGTTCGGCTAATGCAAGTTGTGCAGGGGTAATTGTTTATGGAAATGAGTTCTCCATAGTAAAAGGATGTACCATCGAAAACAATATTGCAACAAATTCGTGTGGAGGTATATTCTTTGGTGATGGTGGAGCAACGCTTGGTTTCAGAGCTGGTGGTACATTAGAAAATTGTATTATCAAAGGGAATGTTGCTACAGGAGGTGCCGGTGGTGGTATCGGATCTTACAGTACAGCTGTTACATCACCTATCATTATTAAAAATTGTCAAGTGATTGAAAACACATCTGGTGCAAATGGTGGTGGTGCTTATTTCGACTTATCGGGTACTACTGTAACGCTCGAAGGTTGCTCGTTTATCGGCAATGTATCGAATGCAGCGGCTACCACAACAGGTGGTGGTGGAGCCATTATGTTCCAAGCTGGTAACTTTGGGAATCCGGCTGAGGCAATCCCTGCAGTGGACAGATGTATTTTTAGAGACAATAAATTATCTGCTGATGCAGAGGGTGCTGCAATATTCTGTAACAAACCAATTACAATGCAGAATTGTTTAATTGTCAACAATTCTACTGCAACAACTAACACAGATAAAAACATAGTAAAATTCACAGCAGACGGTTGTAAAATACTTAATTCTACTATAGCGAATAATTTGACCACAGGTGCGGGTAGATCTGTTAGTTTTCTTGCAACTGCAACCACTTCTGAGTTAACAAATTGTCTTTTTTATGGTAATGTTACTGAGAGTGTAAGTGGAACAGCAATTAAAACCTACAATGCGTACGATCATACGCTTACAACTCCAGAAACAGGCTCTATTACCTCAATCAACTCTTGGAATACATTCAAATCTCCAACTTCATTTAAGGGAGCTCCAGCAAACGATACACAAAAGTCTGAATCGGCTGCTGCAAATTGGAAACTAGGTTTGGGTTCTCCAGCAATTGATGCAGGTACAGGTCTTTATACAATAAGTTTTGATTTAACTGGTACAAAAGACCGTAAAATTGGATCAGGTTTTGATATGGGAGCTTATGAGTATGATCCTATAGATGGAATTAATAACGTTAAATTTGATTACGTATGTTATTCTAAAAACAATCAGATTCAATTGCAAGGATTGACCGCTGGTATGAAGGTTTCTGTTTATGCAATCTCAGGTCAGTTAGTTTCTACAGAAAATGCAATCAACTCTACAATTTCTATTCCTGTTTTGAATGGTATTTATTTGGTTAAAGTTGAGAATCAGGTGAGAAAAGTCATAGTAAAATAAAATATTTAAATCTAAAAAAGGGAAGTATGTATTATTCACACTTCCCTTTTTTTTATAATTTAGAAGAAAAAATGAAAACAAAGTTTAGCATTTCTATTTGCGTTGCATTGATTTTATCTCAATTGGTCAGTTTTAGTCAAACAAAAACCGAATTAATTCTTCAACCCAACGAAAAAGTTTGGGCTGGTGTTATTTTCGATGGTCATCTTATGCCCTTTTCGAAAGATTACAGCATAGATTTATTTGGCAAAAATAAATCGAACCAAATTCAACCTTTACTGCTTACCAGCAAAGGTCAATATGTGTGGAGCGAAGAACCTTTTAAGTTTGA
>JBMOHG010000629.1:0-2057 GCA_049317965.1 Paludibacter sp. | reverse complement strand
GGTGGTGCTATTCTTTCAGAATTATTTAATTTATCATCTGAAGAATTGTCATATTTAAAAGTCAGAGGTAACTGGGCAAAAGTTGGTAAAGATGCTCGTCCTTATTTGTTTGACAGAAAATTCAAACCATTTCCAACTTTCCCAGATGGTGGTTATGCAGCCGACCCAACTTCGAGTGTAGCAAAGAAGCTGAAACCCGAAATGACAACTTCATGGGAAATTGGTGCAGATATGCGATTCTTTAAAAATAAGACAAAATTAGATGTGGCATATTATTCAACCACAGTTGCCGACCAGATTGTGAATGTAAGGGTTTCGCCCGCTTCAGGAAATATTTTGGAAACCCGTAATGAAGGTTCAGTCGAAAATTATGGTATAGAAGCCACATTGGAACAAGAATTATACAAGAGTAAAGATTTCAAATGGTCTGCTAATTTGAATTTTGGATTAAATAGAGGTCGCGTGATTTCATTACCTGATCAACTTGTGGAAATACAAGGAACTCAATATGGCGATATTTTCCCAACAGCTTATTTGCATGGATCTACTCTGTCAATATCCGGAAAAGATTATCAAAGGACTACAGATGGTAAAATTATTTGCTCTGCGCTTGGTTACCCTGCTATCAGTCCTGCAAAAGGCAATTTGATTGGTGATAGAACTCCTGATTTTCTTTTAGGTCTGACATCGACAATGAATTACAAGAATTTGATATTCTCATTTATGCTCGATACCCGAAAAGGTGGCGATGTAATCAATCTTACTTCGCGGGGTTTATACGGAAATGGGCAACATAAAAATCTGGAAACATACAGAAATCGTGAAGTAATTTTTGATGGTGTTGTTTTACAAGCTGATGGAAGTTACTTACCCAATACCACACCGGTAATCTTCGATCAAACCACCATGACCAATTATTTTTATGCCGTAAGTTCAAACTTTATCGAAGATGGTTCGTACATACGGTTGAGCTACCTTACATTGGGATATGATTTGACTTCTCTGGTAAAGAAAACATCGATAAAGGAATTGAAATTCACTTTAACAGGTCGCAATTTATTTTTATTGACCCGTTATTCGGGATCCGATCCTCAGATCAATATTAGCCCGGCCTCGGGAGGGACTGGTGGAACAGGAATTGACAATTATACAGTTCCAAATACCCGCAGTTTTAATTTCAACCTAAGTTTAACCTTCTAAAATTCTAATTATGTCAATAAAAATCAAACATATCGTTTTGCCTTTATTATTGCTCGTTTTGGTGGGTTGTACCGATTTTTTGGATATAAATAAAAATCCCGATAAAAGCGTATTTGTAACTCCCGAACAAGAATTACCAGTGGTAATGTTTTATGCAGCACAACTGAATTATGACCATGCTGAATATGGTAATTATTTGACTCAAACATTTACAACAGGAGGTAAAAGTCAGACCGGTTCGTATGCCTACAAAAGCGGTTGGGAGTTTCTATCAATGAATCGGCATCCACAATGGCGTCGTCATTATTACGATTTGGGCGTTAATATTAATGAGATGATAAAAGGCGCTGAAGCCGAAAAATCGTACAATTATATTTTGATTGGTCGTTCCATTCGCTTGATGTCAACTTTATTTACTACCGATGCTTTTGGTGATATGCCACTTTCTCAGGCTTATACTTCGGTTGCACCTACTTACGATACCCAGGAACAAGTGTATATATGGATGCTAAAAGAAGTTGATGAACTATTGGCATTGTACGATAATCCTGACTGGACACAAGCAAAAACCAACAAGACAATTTCAAAATCGTTGGATCGGATTTATGCCGGTGATTTGTCGAAATGGAAATTATTTACTTCGGGATTGAAAGCCAGAATATTGTTGAGAAAACTTCCAAACTGGGACAATACACCTGCGTCTTGCCAGGCTATTATCAATGCTGTTGATAGTGCATTAACGGTTAACTGGAAAGAACCAGATTACAATTACGATGGTGGTTCAGGTGAAAAAAATTGTCCGTGGGGTGCAGCTCAGCCTGCAATAAATGCATGGGAAAGCCGCAAGAATGAAATGG
>JBMOHG010000628.1:0-2070 GCA_049317965.1 Paludibacter sp. | reverse complement strand
CTAATGAAACGATTTTCATAAACTGTTTTTCTCTTAACTCTCTGGCAACAGGTCCAAAAATACGGGTTCCTCTTAATTCTTCAGTTGCTGTAAGTAGAACTATCGCGTTATCGTCAAATCTGATATATGAACCATCACTTCTTCTAACTTCTTTTTTTGTTCTCACTACAACAGCTTTTGAAACTGTTCCTTTTTTTACGTTGCCTGAAGGTAAAGCATCTTTTATAGTAACAATAATTTTGTCACCAATAGATGCATATCTTTTCCTAGTACCTCCCAGTACTCTGATACACAAGGCGCTTTTAGCCCCACTGTTATCAGCAACAATCACTCTAGATTCTTGTTGTATCATAACTATTTTGCTCTTTCAATAATTTCAACTAATCTCCAACATTTACTTTTGCTCATTGGTCTTGTTTCCATGATTTTAACGGTATCACCTTCGTTACATTCGTTTTTTTCATCATGAGCCATAAATTTGGAAGATTTCTTAATAAACTTCCCATATTTTGGATGTTTTACTTTTCTTTCGATAACAACTGAAATAGATTTGTCCATTTTATTGCTAACTACAAGACCTGTTTTTTCTTTTCTTAATGATCTGATTTCCATCTTTTTAAGATTTCTATTTTTAATTATTACGCTTTGGTAATTATTTCGTCCAATTCTCTTTTTCTGAGTTCTGTTAAAATCCTTGATATAGTTTTGCGATATTGAGCTATAACATTTGGATTTTCCAAAGGAGAAACAGCGTGATTCATTTTTAATTTAGAAAGTTGAATTCTTTCTTCGACTAATCTTTCTTTCAATTCCTGAGTAGAAAGTTCTTTGATAACTTCTTGTTTCATTTCTTTGTTTATATTGTTTCTTCAACAAAATCTCTTCTAACCATTAATTTGGTTGCGATTGGGAGTTTTTGAGCAGCAAGTCTCAGTGCTTCTTTTGCAACTTCAAAAGGTACGCCATCGGCTTCAAAAAGTATTCTTCCAGGTGTAACTCTTGCAACAAAATATTCAGGAGATCCTTTACCTTTACCCATACGTACTTCGGCTGGCTTTTTGGTGATAGGTTTATCAGGAAATATTCTGATCCAAATCTGACCTTCACGTTTCATAAAACGGGTTACCGCTTGACGTGCTGCTTCAATTTGTCTTCCTGTAATCCAAGTTTCTTCCAATGCCTTAATACCGAATGATCCGAAAGCAAGCTGGCTACCACGTTTGGAGTTGCCTTTCATCTTGCCCTTCTGCATTTTCCTGTATTTGGTCTTTTTTGGCTGTAACATTGCTATTTATTATTATAAGTTTAAATTTCTTTTAATTGAATGACAAAACTATCGTCTTTGTCTGTTTTGGCTATTGTTGCTCTTGTTATTGTTGTTTGGGCGTTGTCTTGAACCACCACCTTGAGGCAACTGTTTTTCTTTACTTGCATTTGGTATAGATGGAACAAGTTCTCTTTTTCCATAAACCAATCCTTTGCAGATCCAAACTTTAATACCAATTCTTCCGTAAGTAGTATGCGCTTCAGCTAATGCATAATCAATATCAGCTCTTAAAGTATGAAGAGGTGTTCTTCCTTCTTTATATTGTTCGCGTCTTGCCATTTCGGCTCCACCAATTCTTCCGGAAGCTAATACTTTAATTCCTTCTGCTCCTGCTCTCATACTGGATGCAATCGATGTTTTGATTGCTTTACGGTATGAAACCCTACCTTCTATTTGTCTTGCAATCGTATTTGCAACAAGAATAGCATCTAATTCGGGGCGTTTAATTTCAGAAATATTAATTTGTACTTCTTTATTTGTAACTTTTTTTAATTCTTCCTTAAGCTTATCAACTTCCTGACCACCTTTTCCGATAATAAGACCTGGACGTGCAGTATTAATGGTAACAGTAACCAATTTTAATGTACGTTCGATGTTGATTCTTGAAATACCTGCTTTTGATAAACGCGTATTTAGATACTGTCTGATCTTAAAATCTTCAATAAGCTTTGGTTCAAAATTTTTTCCTCCATACCAATTAGAATCCCAGCCTCTGATGATGCCTAATCTGCTACCTATTGGAT
>JBMOHG010000627.1:0-2076 GCA_049317965.1 Paludibacter sp. | reverse complement strand
ATATTGTACAAATCGGATAAGTAAGCTGTACAGTTTAATTATATAACTTGTACAAGCTACATATTTATACTGCACAGTGCAAATATAAGAAATCATAAAGAATTACATAACAATTCAGCACAAAATAATTAATTCATTCGGTAGTTCTAATTTGCCAAATTAACGAATTAATAACAAAAGTCGAAAAAAGCAAAAATGGTGGTAACTTCAATTACGTGGAGTTTATTCCTCTTTTGGTGGGATGGGAGTTATGGGCAGTTAAATTAACACTCTCGCGACCCAAGCCAAACTCCATTTTTTCCTTTATCTTTCTCCAATCGGAGTAAGTATCCGCCAGTTGGTGGAGGATAAAGGAGAATGGGTTGTTAAATTACAATCATAAATCATAAATCACAAACTATTTTATTTAGTATTAAGCTACAGGAAAAGCAGAAAATACTTCTATTAAGTGATTGAGATGCGCGGCTATTGGTTATTGCGATAAATATTGCCAATCAAAAGGAAGTCGATTTATGTATGGAATATATCCGAAATAGATATAGAAAAAGACTAGCAGATATAGATAGGTATTCCGTTAAAATCAAATTAAGCAAAGTAATTTTAGAATAAACTCTTATTTACAAATTACTTTGTAGCTTTTGTTGTTTACTCTCAGAAAATAGATTCCCTGGCGGGTTGGAATAAAGAAACGACCTTGAGTTAAATCGCCGTTTAATAGTAATTGTCCTGTAAGTGCAAATAATTTTATTTTGTTGGTGCCACTAATTATGGTGACAAAAATGCCGGTTGAAGTTCCTGTAAAACTCACATTTTCACTGCCCGACGACTGTGAGTTTGGTACGGATGTTCCATCATTATCAGCTTTTATCCAGTTATTTTGTGATGCACCATCAATTTTCACAAATACGTTTTGGGTAGTTGAATGCTGGTCACCTTTAGCTGTATTTTGAGCAAAAATGGTAAATGTCGGAAATGTCAAAAGTAAAATGAGAATAATTCGTTTCATTGGAATAATTTATAAAAAAATCGCTCTGAAATAATATTTTTAAGTTTCGTTTTTCATACGTTCCGGATAGTCAACCGTGTAATGTAATCCTCGACTTTCTTTCCTCAGAATAGCATGTTTTATAATGAGATAAGCCACACTGATTACGTTTCTAAGTTCGCAGATTTCGCTTGATACAACTGATTTTTCGAATAAATGCTCTGTTTCTCTGTAGAGTATTTCCAATCTTTTTATGGCACGCTTTAAACGGAGATTTGAGCGAACAATTCCCACATAAGTGCTCATTATTTGCTCTACTTCTCTGAAACTTTGTGTTATCAACACCATTTCTTCGGGTAACGAAGTGCCTTCATCGTTCCAGTTTGGAATAGACTCATTAAAATTCAACTTATCAATCTTTTTAACCGCATCTTTCACTGCGGCATCTGCATATACTATGGCTTCAATCAGCGAGTTAGATGCAAGCCTATTGGCACCATGAAGTCCGGTACATGAACATTCGCCGGCAGCATAAAGTCGGTTTATTGTGGAATGTCCATTCAAATCTACCAAAATTCCACCACACAAATAATGTTGAGTTGGAACTACCGGAATATAATCTTTTGTAATATCAATTCCATAATCGAAGCATTTCTTATAAATATTTGGAAAATGCAACTTTGTTTCTTCGGCATTTTTGGCAGTAACATCCAGATATACAAAGTCACAACCTCGGGTTTTCATTTCATTATCAATTGCACGTGCCACAATATCTCGAGGAGCCAATGAACCACGTTCATCGTATTTGTGCATAAACTCCTTGCCGTCCTGTCGGCGCAAAACTGCGCCATAACCTCTGATAGCTTCTGTAATCAGGAAAGTAGGACGTTCGCCAGGATGGTAAAGTGCCGTTGGATGGAACTGTACAAATTCCATATCTTTAATCACTCCACGTGCTCTGTGAACCATTGCAATTCCGTCGCCGGTGGCAATCTCAGGGTTGGTGGTTGTGGAATATACACTTCCGATGCCGCCGGTAGCCAACAAGGTTATTTTTGAGAGAAATGTATGAATATTGTTTGTACTTTGAT
>JBMOHG010000626.1:0-2085 GCA_049317965.1 Paludibacter sp. | reverse complement strand
AATGGTAAACTAACAAGAGAGTTAGCAACTAAGATTTTAAAAACGCTTCCAATAAAAAACAAAACTTCAACAGTTCAATTAAATGATTTAAGTTTGAGTCCTCGTATTCCAGAGGAATTAAAAGTTATGGAATCCAGAGGATTAGCTACTTATAATTTTATTCCGGTTGGAACCGAAGGATATGGATGTTATGGTGAACTAACAGAAGAAGGTAAAAAGTATTTTGTTAAGTATTTTGGAGGAAATGAATATATAATCATGATTACTGCAAAAATTGGATTTGGTGAAGTTACAGGCATTAGAGATACAGGAGATAATAATACAGCAATAGTTGAATATACCGAAAAAATAATTGAAGTAACTCCAGTAGGTCAAATGTATAATAATGGACCTCAATTGGGACAAACAACCCCTGCTAAAGCATATTTTGTAAAATATGATGATGGTTGGAGATTATCAAAATAATATTTTCAATTTAAATATTTCAAGTCTTTTGAAAAAGGGTAACAATGAGAGGATATTATAGATTTATTATACATTGTTTATTTCCAATTTTAACAGGGATATTAATTTATACTCAACTGAGAGGTTTCTATTTTGTTAATCTGAAACAAAATCAGTTATCGTTTTTAATGTCTTTGAATGAAGCAAACTGGATAAAATATAACCTACCTGATGGGCTTTGGTTTTATGCATTTTTATCTGCTTTAAGCATTGTTTGGAAAGAATATTCATCTAATTACTTTGTTATTTGGCTTCTCTTATCAATCTCATTGACTTATTTATCCGAGGTTTTGCAAGCATTTCATATTATTCAGGGAACTTTTGATTGGTATGACTTGCTTGCGTATTCGATTGCATTATTAACTTTCTACTTAATTAATTTCAAACAAATAAACAAACAATTATCACTAACATTTAAAAGTTAAAAATTATGAAAACAAAAAGAAATCTCTATTCAGTACTGACAATGATTATTTTTGCATTATTATTTGTAGGATCGGCAACAACAAGAGAAAATATTCCTTCAAGACCAATTGGACCAACTTTCAGATATACAATTCCAACCAATATTAAACCAGATAGTTCGGGTATTAAAATAGCATTAATCAGTCCAACTATTTACGCTGGTGCAATTAATTCAGAAAGGTACATTGATGATTTCAAGAATTGTATGAATAATGATTTGAAATCAATAATTGCAGCTAAAGGGTATCAGTTGGCAGGAGAATTTGATACGTTTGAATATATGACTTATGAAGATAAAAAGAATTGCGAACTGGCATTACAGACTGAAATTAATATGGATTTAAGAAATATCTCAGGGAAATGGGAACAAAATGTACCTAGTGCATATTTACAATTTGCAGGATCTGCAACATATTATGGAAAGCTTGATATCGTTGGGAAAGTTAATTTCTTTATTTCAGAATCATACACGAAACAAAGATTGTTAATAAAAAGTTATTCTATTAATATGACTGACTTAAACTTTAAATCTACCGGTCAATACCCGTATGGTACTAATGGTCCTCGACCGGTTAATGATATGGCAATAATAAAAGTTGTACAATCTCTAACGCCGACTTATAATGAAGTTCTAAATCAAGTTTGGAATATGCTAAATAGTGATGATGTGAAAAGAGTAAAAGCTCAATGTCCTCAAATTAGAAAAGATGGTGGTTTTATTATGAAGTAAAAATTAACGACGATTAAACATAAACCACGTCCAGCCGGATATGTAATCTATTAGATGTTCAAAAGTTGGGCGTTGCTTGTGGGTGGGATTTATTTTCAATCCCACCCTTTATATTCTTTGGATTTTCAATCCAGTCTTTAAATTTATAAATAAGAATGCATTATAAATGCTAAGAATACAAGTGTTGGGATTAGAATTAATTAGCTACGCTGACCGTTGGTTCCCAACAACGGAGCATCCAATATTAGATTAAGAAATGAGGAGTATATCCGGTAGGACAGTGGTATTAAAAATGATTTTTTTTGGACATTGAATATTAGTAGTAGTATATTGCTAAAAACTATTTCCCTTACTACTTGTTTTGTTATTTCAACAACACAATGTTT
>JBMOHG010000625.1:0-2096 GCA_049317965.1 Paludibacter sp. | reverse complement strand
TGTGACCCCGTTGGGATTCTAACCCAAGACCTTCAGAACCGGAATCTGACGTTCTATACACTGAACTACGGAGCCTTTTTTTTGCGAGTGCAAAGTTAGCAAATTTATCCAATTCTAAAAACTTAAATTTAGGATTCAATCTAAGTTCTCAATTTCCATTGTGCAGTGTTCTAGCTAAGCTATATATTGTTATTATTAAATGAATCAGAAATGTTTTATTTATTTCAATAATAGCTTTGTGCTAAAAATCTGACCTGAATTTTCGCCGGTAATCTGGAGGATATAAAATCCCGAATTAAGATTTCCTCGTTCAATCAAAACCCTTGTACCAACAAATGTTTCTTTGCGAACTTCTTTTCCGTTCAAATCCAATATACTCAAATTAAAACATCCCTGTTCGGCTATATTAGGTAATTCTACTACAAAACGGTCTTTTGCCGGTTGTGGAAATACGATAGCTTTTAAAATTGACACCGGTTCAAAAATGCTGTTAGTTGGACAATTGACTGCAGCTACGGTTAGTTTTGTTCCGTTTAAACCACTTTGTTCATAACAAGTTGATTGAGTAATACCCGTAATATCTACTGTTTGAGGCGTTCCATTTTTGCTGAAAATTACATTTACATTACTTACCGTTGACGCAAAAGTATATGAATACCAATTGTTTCCATTATCTATCATGGCAGTTCCCGGCCAGGATACAAAGAGATTGTTGCTAGTACCTGTCCAAGCCCAAAGATACACTCCTGTTGTGCCCCACTCTGTTGGTTTTTTGAATGAAACTGTAATTCCAGTTGGTGGTGGAATTGTTCCAACCGTAAATGTGGCAGTATATGTGGCATCACTCAACAAATCGGCACTATCAACTATTTTATATGTAAATGAGGCAGTTGCATCTCCTGCTGTATACGTTAATTGGGTTATATCTGTAACTATTTGGTTAGTGGTGATTGGGTTTGTTCCAATTTTTATCCCGCCCAATAATGGAACACTAATAATCTTTATTCCTTTGAAAGAATTTGCTTTTGGACTCATGAAACCAAAATCTGAAATAGCAAAGCTGTATATTTCATTAGCATTTAGCGTTTTATTTATATTTTGACCAGTAGGATTATCGGTAACAACAGCCGATATATTAATAAGATAATCGCTGCCACCGTTGTTATCCCAACTTGAACCGTGATTGATAACAAAATTGATTTTTGTAACTGCCTGAGCCGGATTATTAAATGGACCTAATACAACTTGCCAACTTCCATTTATCAATGCAAAGGGAGTTTCTACAGCTCCACCAGTTGAAGCTACAGTACCAGTGGGTTGATATGCCAAATTTGCAGTTGTCCAACTATTTACTCCCCAATGTAGTTTCGAGGCAGCAGTAGCATTTTTACATGTGATTGTTATTGTACTTGTACTAGTTGGTGCAATTGGTTCCCATGTTACATTTCCAGTCGTACCGCCACTATCACCATCTCCAGTTCCAACATACACATGTTGAATTGCCGAACGATTTATATTTCCTTTACTGTCAATTGCCTCTACATAATAATCAATCAGGGTGTCTTTGAGTCCTTTTATTTCGGCATAGCATAAATCGGCTTTGGCTTGTGGCAGAATAAAAAAGTTTAGTTCGGGATCAACCGGATCTGCAGCCATTGGCCGGCGTGTCATGGCAATTTCATTCCAAGTTTCTACATCTAAACCGCCGCTGTATGTCTCATTTTGATTGTTCGATTCAGCATTTACACCATCTTTATCAGTACGATATTTCAATTTTACTGAAGCTAATCCACTTACATCATAAGCAAAAGTCCATACATCAAAATCGCTCGAAGTAGCTATCTTTTTATAACCAGTTGTCGGTCCAAAAGTAAAATCACCGGGGTTATAAGGATATCGTTGTGGAATAAAAAGCGATGGAGCAGTATTGTCAACATCTGGTTTTGAGTTAATCACATTTTTTGCATAATCTATAGCAATATTGCCTGTCATTGATGCTTTCACTTCCATATCTTCTGCTTTACCGTAATACATAAAACCAGAATTTAAACCACCAAAATAGAAATGCCAGGCTTTTTCGGCATTGGTAGCAGTAG
>JBMOHG010000624.1:0-2098 GCA_049317965.1 Paludibacter sp. | reverse complement strand
AATCGGTTAATGCCGAAGGGAAATATATCGACTTGTATGTCCCCAACCTGAGATTGCCCAAGAAAACCAAGCTGAACAAAGAAAGTGGCACCACTTCCAAAGACTGGAATCCCTTTACCAATATGCGAAATCCTGAAACCAAACCCTTTGTGCTTGCTGAAAATAGTCCTGGATATGGGGAGTTGGGAGCAGGCAAAATACTGAAAGATACTGTATTGGACGAGCATCATATCCGCGTTTATATGATGAACCAAAAAAGTATTCAAATAGCCAAAATCGGTCAATGTTCCAATCTTACTTTTCATACCAATTACGACCCTTATGGTGTAGAAGCCAATGGAAACGACCACCTCGTTTTTCATAATATCAATGTATATACTGCTTTGAATCACAGGGGTTTTGCTTGCGATTATAACAAGTATTTGGAGATTTCATCGATAAATATTATTCCACGTCCAGGTACCGGCAGAACAAAATCCTCGCACGGCACTTTTGAAATTCACAATTCGCGCGGATATTTTCTGTTCGAAAACAATGTGGTAGATTCAGAAATGGACGATTACATGCACCTCAGCGACGGATTTGTTGCCGGTGGAATAAAAGTAAAAAGCAAGAATTCCATTCTGTGTGAACGAATTCAATATTATTCAGCACGATACACCTTGTTTGCAGGAGCGAAAATTGACTTTTTGAATGAAAAGTTTGCAAAAACTGGTCAACAAGCCACCATTGCTTCCGTGGAATGGTTGCCCGAATTCTATCCGGCAAAGGATAAACAGATTGCTGCCATTGTTACTTTTAAAGAAGATTTACCAGCTAATTTGCCCGAAAAAACCGGTTTGTGGAATCGTGAGTTGGGAAGTGGCAACTATATTCTCCGGAATAATGAAGCCACCACATTGGCTTGCAGGGGTATTTTGACCAGTTGGCCCAACGGAATTATTGAAAATAATAGTTTTTCAAATGTAGGTTATGCCGGTTTGTATTTAAGTTCCAACGATGCATTTGGTGACCGTTGGTTTCATGGACCAGGGCCAAGTAATATTATCGTTCGCAATAATCGTTTCGACAGAACCAATCAGGTATTGAGAAATAAAGCCGATATAGATATTACTTTGCGAAAAACTCCGGGGCAATTTTACAAAAATATTTTGATTGAAGATAATACAATTTTAAAAAGCGTCAGCGAAGCCAATATTTCACTTTGCAATATTGATGGGTTGATAGTTCGCAGAAATAAAATGGTTGACATTAAAAATCCAAACATTTATTCAGAAAATTTTGGAGTGAAAGTGCAGGAATGTACAAATGTTTTTATCTCAAAATAGCAAAAAAATAATGGAATATATTGCAAATTCAAATCGTTACAATGATATGATTTACCGCCGTTGCGGTAACAGTGGCATCAAACTTTCTGCACTTTCGTTGGGCTTGTGGCACAACTTTGGCGATGTGGATGTGGTGGAAAACTACCGCAGCATCCTACATCTGGCTTTCGACAGTGGCATCACTCATTTCGACCTTGCCAATAATTATGGGCCACCTCCCGGAAGCGCAGAAACGAACTTTGGACGAATCTTTCATGAGGATTTCAAAGCCTATCGCGACGAGATAATTATCTCCACCAAAGCAGGTTATACCATGTGGGATGGTCCTTATGGCGACTGGGGTTCCAAGAAATACCTTGTTTCCAGTCTTGATCAAAGTCTGAAACGGATGAAGCTGGACTATGTGGATATTTTTTATCACCATCGCCCAGACCCCGAAACGCCATTGGAAGAAAGCATGGCTGCCCTCGATTTAATCGTGCGCCAGGGCAAAGCGTTATATATTGGATTATCCAATTATCGAGCTCCCGAAGCTGCCAAAGCATTTGAAATATTAAAACAAATGGGCACGCCTTGTCTTATTCACCAACCGAAATACTCTATGTTCGAGCGTTGGGTAGAAGGTGGTTTGCTCGATGTAGTGGAGCAATACGGCGTAGGATGCATTCCGTTTTCACCATTGGCACAGGGCTTGCTTACCAATAAATATCTGAATGGAATTCCTGCCGATTCACGTGCTGCGGTTGGTCATTTCCTTAAAGCTGATATGA
>JBMOHG010000623.1:0-2098 GCA_049317965.1 Paludibacter sp. | reverse complement strand
TATATGGATTAGCTAAAGATGGCGCACGAGCACGTGAATATGAAGATGCTTTGATTATGCCCAAACCTCAAATCTCGATTTTCCATCTGCGGGAATTGACCAATCCAATGGACTGAACTTAAATGAAACATCGGCTAGCACTCGTACTAGCGGCAGCGGTAATTACGCCCACAATTCATCGCAGTCGTTTAGCTTCGGCACTTCGGATATTCAGTACATTTCCAATCCACAAAACCCCACCAAATCGGACATCAACGCCTTGCTCCTACTCGATACACGTGCAGCCGAAGCAGCCATGAGCAGCACCCAGCAAGGCTCCAAACGTGCCACGCCAGCATTGAAAGCAAAAACGGCTTCTGTTTCCACTAATTTGGCGAGCAATGGATCAAAAAAAATTGGCGGCGGTAGCAATCCTGGCGAGCCTGGAGCTAGTTTGCCTGTTGGAGATGGCGTTTGGATTTTGTTATCGTTGGCGGGAGTATATTTCGTGTTTCGCGTTCCGTGTTCCGTGTTTCATGTTTCGTTGACTTAGCGGATTTAACGGGACGCGACTTTAAAGTCGCGCCCCCGTTACAAAAGACACAAGCAATTTACACCCATGAATCTTCTCAATAACAAACGATTACCAAAGATAATTTCAGTTTTTATACTGCTTGTAGGTATTACTGTTTTTGTTGTACAATTTTCCAGAAATGGAGAAATTGAAGTTTTGCTACGCAATGCATTGACGCAAATTTCGGCAAATGAAGCATTGACTTGGAATGGAGTTGCGGTTTGGAATGAACACACAATGCCCCTAAACAATAATTTGCCAGTTTTCAAAACCAGAATGCTGTCCGGTTCAGAAGGTATTTCCAATCCGGAAGTTGATTTTCCAAGCAACTCAAACTTAGAAAAAGATGCACCAATTAAAAGTAATATTTCGGTTTCAAAAAGTGGAGTTGGGAATAACATCAATGTTGCAAATTACAGCTTTACTCCAAAGAAATCAGTAAAAACTTATGCGGCTGTAATTAAAAATGTTTCAAATAATATCAACACAATTCAAAGTAGAAATGCCCAATCAATTAATACCGGTATTCAAACAGTTGGTAGTTTTGAGTCAAATACTCCAACCTTTTCACATACTTCTTCAAATACCTTTTTAACTAACAACACCCTATCATTAACCACCGATTTGTCCGACAATAATTCCCCAATGCTGATAGATGGTGGCACTAATCCCGGTGACCCAGGCATTCCGGTAGGCGATGGTGTTTGGGAATTGTTATTATTTTCTATCATTTTTGCTCTACAAAAAGTGATTGTTGAAAAATATTTTCACAACTCAAAACAAAAGCTATAATACCACCGCTTAGGTAGTTAATTCAGCCTGTTTTCAAGTTATTTGTACTAATTTGTACATAAAAAGTACTTTTCACCCATATAATGCAATCGACTATCATGTATTTTTGTATCGAAAATTCTTGCAAATATAAATAATTTAGTCATTCAATTAAATTCTTTTACTAACATGTTCTTGATAAGAACAACAAAAACATCTTTATGAAAAAACTTTTTACATTGATGCTTAGTTTAGCATTATTCTCTGGTTCTACTGCTTTTGCAGCAACAACCTATTACGTTCAGTTAGGTACTAACGGTGCAGCCACTTGGGATGCCGGTTATGCAAGTACTGGAACAATTGTAGATTTATCAACGGTTAATACCGGAGGTACACCCGCTTCGTTCAATGCCTGGTTTAACGATAAAAGTTTGGTAACGCCAGTTTACTCAGGAGCAGCTTTTGTCTCTGGTGACCAGGTTTGGATAGCCAAAGGAACTTATTATCTTACTGGAACTGTTACTTTAAAAGCAGGTGTATCTATCTTTGGAGGTTTTGCCGGAACAGCAGCTGAAACCATTGCTAGCCGTTCTAAAAGCAGCAGCGATGCGTGGGGTTTTAGTAATTTTACTGCACTGGATGGCTCGGACGGCGGTGTAAAAAAGTACATCGGTATTAGTGGTGGCTCATCAACTACTACCATTATTGATGGTTTAACTATTCAGAATTGCCATAATGTCAGCACTACAAGTTCGGGTGGTGGAGTAAAATTAT
>JBMOHG010000622.1:0-2100 GCA_049317965.1 Paludibacter sp. | reverse complement strand
TTTATGATTTATGAATTCAACTTAGCTATTACAAAAAATGTATTGCATTTGCTTCCAATTACAAATGAAGCAAACAAAAAATTTCAACCCTCAAAAAAATGATTGAGAAAAAAGTTAGATCAATGCTTCAATCAGCAAATCAATTGATTTACTGATTGAAGCATTGGCTAGTTAATAGTTGATATCGGCAACGGACCAAAAATGTTGAAGTTTACGAAGAATTAGTGGTATAATATAAGATTGTGTTTGTTAAAAACGCTCAAGTTTGAATGTAAACTTTGAGCGTTTTTGTTTTTCTATCTATGTTTTTATCAATAGGCAATATTCTTTATAAACGACGTGTTTGTTCCTTTTAGTACAAAAATCCAAACAACCAAAGTGGAATAATATTGTCAGAACCAATTTCAATATCATCTTTTACAATATACGAGTTGGCAACGTCTTGAATTTGTTATTTATAGCCCTTGTTACAAGATTCTTTATTCAAGCATCTCAAAAAAAATCTCAACTTGTAGTATTCTGGTAGCATTTGATTTGTTAAACATCAAGTGTTCAAAATCTTTTACTTTATTATTCAGGTTTACTGTTTTTAATACTGAAGTAGTAGCTGCTTTCAGTTCTGCTAGATTATGAATGTCTGATTTTTCACCCAAAAAATTATAGTCTGGTTTTGTTTGCGCTAAAAGAAAAAGGGCATCGTAAAAATCCCTGCCTTTTTGTCGCGACAGCATAGCAGAAAGTTTCATAGCACATAATACTTCATTCGTAGGTACTGGAAATGAAAAGAAAAACCCGCATCCTTTGATGGTTGTCATTACCCTGCTATAAACAATCTGTTGATCCTGACTTTCAACTTTTATAAGAAATCGCTCTTCTTTATGTCCGGTAAGGTTGAGGTCAAAAAGTAATTCAGGGAAATGGATATTTCGCCTAAAAGCTTTTAATTTGTCATTTTCTTTATCTCGCACCTCAACTCGTATGCCATTACGTTGTAAAAACTGTAAAATAGCATCAGTCATTTTAATAAATTCGTCTTTTGTCAGGTTTTTACAATCAAAGTCCAAGTCCTCCGAAAATCGGTCTATGCCCTTTACCAGGCGAAGGTTAGTGCCACCTATAAAAGTAATTTTTTGGATATAATGTGTAGTTGATAAAAAATCAAGAATCATTAATTGAAGATATTCTTTCAAAATATGTTTTTGAAATGCAGCATTTTCTCTTATTTCAAGAGGAAAATAGTTTCGAATCAAATCTAATTGTATCATGACGTATAAATGTTTGTAACTAATTTTACTTTTCTCTCTAGTGCTTTGTTATTAAACCTTTTTGTATAATCCTGCAATAATTCCCAGTTAAATTCATCTTGCATATAATCATCATCCAATCGTAATTCTTCAATTTCTGTAGCAGTATTGTAAAATGGATAGAGATATAATAAGTCAAGAAGCGCCTTTTCGGGTTTAGCAAATAGCATTGTACGGCCATCAGCAAGTGTTTTTATGTCATATCCGAACATTAAATCTTCTCGTACACTTTTGTATGAATATGCACCAAATGCATTATTGAAATTTGCTGTTTTGAGTGATGTTACACTTGTAATTTGCACCACTGCCTCTGGTATTATACCATAAAATGCTAATGCTGTATGAAGGCTAATATACGATGGTCGATAAATTCGATTAGCAAAATAAAGACTGAAATCAGGTTTTGCCAGATACTCTGGAAAACTATAATATCCTTGTCGTAAACGTATTAGTAGTTCACGACGAATCCAATGCGAAAAATTATTTCTATCAAAATCCGGCTGCCAGGCATAAACCTGATTGGTGTTGAAACAAGCCAGATCAAACATCTTTTTCTTAAAATCTAAAAAGTTCATACACTATATTGTTTCTAAAACGCAGCAAATATACTGCATTTTAGAAACAAAACAAAATATAACAGCAATTATTAGTAAAATTATTACCGATAACCGTTTGTAAAGCAACACCTCAAAATTAGCCTATACTTTGTAAACGGTATTTACAACAACGGTTTTGTTGCCATTCCGAGCGAAGTGAGGAATCTACCCAACTCTCCCTGTCGTAAAAGTATCATTAT
>JBMOHG010000621.1:0-2103 GCA_049317965.1 Paludibacter sp. | reverse complement strand
GTATTTTTGCCGTGCAAACTGGTAATAGTCGTAGCTTACCGACCGGACTTCAAGGATAAACGGATATAAAATAGTATGGACAGTTCCTCCATTGGAAGAGCCGGCTGAACCTGTAATATAGTTTATTGTCATAGTATAAACTGTATCTGAAATAAGTTCGTTACTGAAAACTGAGAGTGGCAAACCTTCGTTTAATAAAACCGGATCAACGATATTGTACATATCAGCAATTTGTTCCGAACCATATTCAATTAAGCGGATTCGGGCTTCATAGTAACTTTTCTCATTTTTAGTATTGCTAAAGGTGAATTTAACTGCGGGATACGTCATTCCTTCCTGGTCCTTGCCGGCAACCGAAATATGAATAATATCCCGAAGGTGGCTGGATTTTGGAATAGTATTGCTGCAACTAACAGTTTCATAACCGGGTATATCAACCCGACATTCGTACTTTTTTAGTGGTTCAACAAGGGTGGTGGAAATAAATACTCCATTTACCGATGATGTTAAAAGTTCTTTAAACACATTATCTACATACAGTTGCACTTGTGCATTATCCAAACCATGCAGCTCGTTGGTATCGAGTTTTGAAGCAAGGGAAATATGAACTTTTAGCAAGCTGTCAGCTTTAAGGAAACTATTAACTGTTAGAACTTGTTTAAAGTCGGCAAATTCGCTTTGGACGAGTTTACGGCAGGAGGTGGATGCCAAGAGAATTACAACTAAAGTACAATTTAAAAGATTTCTCATTTCAGTGTAGCTTGCAACTGACTTTTAAAATAATAATGTATTTCTAATACATATTATTTGAACTTCATTGTTAGACCATATCTCAATGCGAAGGGAGATACCGGTTCACCATAACCATATTTACTTTCATCAAAAAAATCATACTGTCCATAACTATACTCTGTAAAAAGACCCAGGCGATTGAAAAGATAGAATGAAAATCCGAGTCCTATTCCATATTCGGCCATATTGCCACTTGATGGGTAATTACCTTCAGGGATATTACAGTAATGGCCACCAATTTTTGCAGCTAAGTATAAATCGAATCTAAAATCGTCCTTTTTAACCAAGAATGGTAAAATGTGAAAGTTAGCATTAATCCCATAAAAAGGCATAAATTTTGTTTCACCATAAGCTGACATTTCATTGTAATAAATTAATGCATCAACCATACCTACTCCTAAATACGGCCCAATTTCAATAAACTTATTGATTCCATAATTAACCTCACCACGAAGGGTTGGTGTTATCGAAGAGTTTTCGTTTCTCGCAGGATAACTAAAAAAACCTAATTTAGCGTTCCATCGGCCATTGATAGATAAGGTTTGTGCTTTAGTAGATAATACGCATTGAAGTATTAGCAGGAATAAGAGAAATCTTTGGACTTTCATTTTTGTGTGAGATTTAGTAGTTTTTAACTATGTGTTTAGATAAAAGAAACCGGAGTTGATGAATTGCACATCAACTCCGGCAAACGTTTTAATTTACGAGAAAAGTATTGCATTGAACTACTGCTGGCCCAGCGGATGGGGTACTTCCCCAGCCGTTATAACCACCAAAATGAGCATTATGAGGAACAGGCCCTCCATTTGAAGAGTCTAGAATGTTTATAAACTCTCCTGAGAGATTATTGGTTAATTTGCCAGGTTCGATAAATGTAAAAGGCTCATTATTCCAAGTGCCATAATTAACACCTCCCCAATTGAAATGATCAATTCTAACTTTTATATTGGCACTAATTGTTCTCGTGCAGTTAAACCAAAAAATTGATTTTTTTTGTGGTTTAACAAGATAAGTACAATATAATTGAGTCGCTGCTGGATAATCTATTTGTTGAACAGAAATTTCTATAATTGTTCTATCCTTCCCGTTTGTTTTTGTATTCTCGGCAAATTCTCCGCAATCATAGCTTTCATCATCAGTTGATTTGAATGTGTTCACTTTTCCCAAATGGGTAATTGCAAAGTTAGGATTTCTTTCATAGGAAGAAATATTTGTTTCATTAATGACTTTTAATTGTTCAATTTGTTCATTTTTACATGAGACTATTGCGCTTTCAAAAACTTTATATGAATCTGTGCCAATCTGGAAAAG
>JBMOHG010000620.1:0-2107 GCA_049317965.1 Paludibacter sp. | reverse complement strand
AAACATTGTGTTGTTGAAATAACAAAACAAGTAGTAAGGGAAATAGTTTTTAGCATTATACTACTACTATTGTTCAATGTCCAAAAAAAATCATTTTTAATACTGTTATTAATGAAATTATTCATACTTTTACAGCGATTTTCACAATATCAATACCTCCGAGTGCTATGTATTAAACCATACTATAGCACAAAAAAAGAGTTAATGTTGAATACATAGCCCTTATGAGCGCATACAATTGCTTCATGTAAGTTACATAGCCCTTTTGTAGGCGTACATTAGCTCCATGTAAGTTACAATGTATGTTTGTAGGCATAGATATGCTTCATGTAAATTACATAGCCCGTTTGTAGGCATACATTAGCTCCATGCAAGTTGCATAACCCGATTTTTCAGTTAAACCAAATACTAACATTTAAAAAATTTACAATTATGATTGAAATTATGGATGCCCCTCTGACCCGATGTAGCAAAAAACAACATGCATGGTTAATGTCTGCCGTAAGTCAGACGCTCGAAAAGTACCCAACTGTGAAAATTGAAGTAGCTAACCTTTATCAACCTTTCAGCAGTGCGCTGGCTGTGGAAAATGTCGCTTTGGAATACGAATCGGGGAGCCTCACAACAGCTAAACTGGACAAAAAAGATGAAGAACGCGAAGATTTTATTTCGGGATTTACACATCTGATCGAAACCGGACGCCGGCATTTTGACCCTGTAAAGGTGGAAGCTGCCGAATACCTATACCGCATTGTAAAGAAATTCGGCAACTTCACCCGCAAACCCAATAAGGACGAAACGGTGGACATCCGCACACTTTGCAACGAGCTGCTGAGCGCCGAAGCAGCACCCTACATGGCAGCCCTGCCCGAAACTTCCGACTGGGTAAGCCGCATACAAACCACCAACGAAGAATACGACATCCTTTACTTAGTACGCAATGCCGAAAATGGTGGTTCGGTACAGGTTACATCGCTACAGGCACGCATAAACACCGACCCATGCTACAAAGCCATAATTCGCCGCATAAACGCACTGACTGAACTTAACGGCGCCGAAAAATATCAGGCACTAATAGGCGAAATAAACAGTCTTATTGGCGACATGAAGCAAACCAAAGAAGCCGAAGCCACCACCCGCCGCAAGCAAAACGAGAAAAAAGCTGCCGATGGGGAAGTGAAGTAATATTGTCAGAATCAGAATCCTTCAGTGGCGGATTCTGATTCTTTTTCTGATAAAATTACGAAGCTAACGATAAAATTAGCACTAAAAACGTTCAACAAAATAATATTTTTACCTGAAAAATATTTTTGAATGAAATTAAAAAACAATTTCATATCTTTGCAATTCAATGAATTGAATTAATATTTTCAAGAACATGAAACAACGAATATATATCGACACTTCGGTGGTAGGGGGATACTTTGACATAGAGTTTTCGGCAGATACTATTCCATTCTTTGAAAGTGTGATAAATGGCGAAATTAATATTTTAGTATCCGATTTATTAAGAGCCGAATTATTAAACGCACCTGTATTTGTTCGTAATTTATTGGACTCAATACCGATACAAAATATTGAAAACATCAAATTGACCGATGAAGCATCTATGCTTGCCGACAGATATATTGAAGCAAAAGTAGTGGGAAAAACGAGTAGAGCAGATTGTCAGCATATTGCAATGGCTACTTTGAGCAAAGCCGATGTGTTAGTCAGTTGGAATTTCAAACACATCGTAAATTTGGATAGAATCAGAGGATACAACGGTATTAATTATCAGTCAGGATATAATATGATTGAAATAAGAACCCCAAAAGAAATAACACATTATGGAAAAGAAGAATAAAAAAACAATTAAAAATTTCGACGCAATAAAAACCATGCGCGAAATAAGAGATAAATTAAGTTTAGAAATTATGGACATGACTTTTCAAGAAGAGCGTGCCTATCTGGATAAGTTACTGAAAAAAGGTGGGGTTAAAATCTAATTCTATTTTGTTATAGGGTACATTTTGAAGACTAAACAAAAAGAAAAATCTTATGATGCAGTGAAAATGATACGCGATATCAGAGATAAAATTGATGCAGATTTAGAAGGTATGAATAC
>JBMOHG010000619.1:0-2108 GCA_049317965.1 Paludibacter sp. | reverse complement strand
TCTACCTAATTTTTGAAAAAAAACACAATATCGTTTGTTGGTATCAAACAAAATTGTATTTTTGTATCGAACAAACATCCAATTTATGATACTTGAAAGTATAATTTCTCAGGTGGTGGAGCAACAAGATAAACGTTTATTGGCTCGTGATACAGGTTTAAAGCGTGAAATTTCTTTATCTACTAAAAGTCTATCATCGCATGCGTTGATTATTTCCGGCGTGCGCCGTTGTGGTAAAAGCACGCTATTGATGCAAATGATGCAGGAATTCGATAGAGCTTCGATACTGTTTTTGAATTTTGAATCCCCTCAACTATACGAGTTTTCGCTGTCAGATTTTATGCGATTAGATAATTTGATAGCTCAAAAAGGGGCAACCATCTTATTTTTAGACGAGTTGCAGTTGGTGGAAGGCTGGGAAATGTATGTCCGACAAAAAATAGACGAAGGATTTCGAGTGGTCATTACAGGTTCCAATGCCTCCCTGCTAAGCAAAGAATTAGGTACACGGCTTACGGGACGACATATTACAAAGGAACTTTTCCCATTTTCGTACAGTGAATTTCTAAATTTTAAAAGTTTAAGCCCTGGAAGCGAATCATTAACAATTTATATGCATACAGGAGGTTTCCCCGAATATGTAAAAACGGGTGATGAAGAACAACTTGCAACTCTGTTCGAAGATGTGTTGATTCGTGATATTGTAACACGTTATGGTATTAAGGATATAAAAAGCCTGCATCGGTTAGCAACGTATCTCATTTCCAATATCGGGAATCGGATTACAGCTACTAAATTAAAGCAACCCATGTCGATAGGTGCAACAAGTACTATTTTGAGTTGGTTTTCCTATTTGGAATTTTCGTATTTAGTGAGTTTTTTACCACAGTTTAGTCATTCAAGCAAGGCACAACTTATTAACCCACGTAAGGTGTATGCTGTCGATCTGGGATTAGTAAACATAATTTCGAATACTATGACTGAAGATTTGGGTCGTAAACTAGAAAATTTAGTATTCCTTCATTTACGAAAGAAATATACGGAACTTTATTATTTTGATGGTAAGGGTGAATGTGATTTTGTGGCCATCAAAAACGGCGAGGTTGCTGAACTTGTTCAAGTTTGTTATGAATTGAATGCTGACAACCTGAAGCGCGAGTTAAATGGACTCACCCGCGCCATGCATTTTTTTGGAATAGAAAAAGCATGTATTGTAACTTTCTCTAATTCAGACAGTATTCAGGAACTCAATGTTGAAATAGAAGTAATACCGGCTTACAAATACCTTATTGAAAAATAAAGCCAAATTCATTTTGTAATCGTAAATTTGTCCATTTACTTAAAATATTACAATCAATTAAAAAAGGCAGTAAAACTTTCGCTCCACTGCCCTTTATCAAACACACACAATTATTCAATACCTAAGAATTTTTATCTTACAATAACTTTTTCAACTTCTACTTTTTGTCCAAAAGTAGCTTTTACAATATAAGCACCCTTTGCCAATTGAATGGTTTGGTTATTTGCAAATCCTTTCCAAACTGACTTTCCACTGAATGAAATAACTTCTACATTGGCATTTTGGGAAATTTGAATTCCATTGCTAACTACCAAAATTGAATTACGAAGAGTTTTGTTAATTGAAATTCCTGTTCCAATTGAAGGTGTTCCAACTGTAGTTACTGTTGCGGTTCCATCACCCACAGCATTCACAGCAAGAATTTGCACATTGTATGCTACGTCATTTGTTAAGTCTGAAATTACAATAGGGCTACTTGTTTGGGCAGGTGAACAAGCTGTGAACGTTGCTCCGCCATCCGTTGAATATTTATAATTCGTAATGGTCGATCCACCATCAGCACCTGCGGTAAAAGCCACTGATAATTGATGACTTGCCGGAGTTATTAGCGTAATAGTTGGTGCTGCTGGAGCAACAGCTGCTGCTGCTTCGTAAGCTCCTAAGTCGATAGTGCCTACAACTCTGGAGTTTCCGGCTATATCGGTTGTACCTACTCCACTTCCTGTACCAACGTTTTTACAAACTGAACCACTTCCTAAATTCCAATTTGCAGATGTAACCGAAGCATCAGCACTTTTACCGGTTACAG
>JBMOHG010000618.1:0-2115 GCA_049317965.1 Paludibacter sp. | reverse complement strand
TGTATTTTACACAAATACCTTTTCGTGGCACGGTTGTATTCATCACAAAATCGCCATAACCCATCAAACCAGGTTCATCGCTAAGCCCAAAACTCTGTCCGAAAGCTACATCCAATGTTGCCAAACCCGAAAACAGCACCAAATTACTCCATGCCATATAATGTGGTCCTTCGGGTGTAACGCCATCGGGCTTGTACCAAGTCAAATTTAAAGTGTTGATTGCCAAATTAAAAATCTTTTTGGCGTATTCAGGATCTTCATCGGCAATAGCCACTGAACCAACTATTGCACCAGCATTCATCACATGATTAAAATTGTGGAAGTTGGTTTTATTCGGGTCTTTCAGATAAGCATCCAGCAATTTTATTAATAGTTTTCGCAAATCTTCTCGTTGAGTTGAAGTCATGAAATCGAACAACCAATCGTACACACAGCCCAAGCGCATAAGCATTGGCCCAAAATGATGTCCGCCCGCTTTTATAGATTTATCCCAATCGTAAGTCAATGTTGTAGAGATTGCTTCATCCATTTTCTGCTTATCGCCAGTCAAAACAAAAGCAAGCGCCAACGCATCCATTGTTTTTTCGTCATTCAATTCCTTCAACCATCCCTGCATAACAGCATTCGTTTTCAGGTTTTGCTTGATGGATGCAAAATCGTTGACCAAAACGCGGGGATGCGTTTTTTTCATTGTGCTCATGTCCACAGGTTTAATGTGGTTGGAGAACGATTGTGCTGCTATTTTATTGATAGCCAAAAACAAAACTATAAGAAGTACAAGTGAAGTGATAATTCGTTTTTTCATTTTCTTTATGTGAAAGTTTTTTTACTATTCTTTAATATACAAATAGTTTATAAGTTTCTCTGGAATTGTAAGTGCTAACTTTTTTCTGTCAACGGGTTTATTCCAGTTTTCCAGAAAAACAGCCAGCGATTTATCCTCTGTAAAAATATTATTTTTTGAACTTATCAAACTATCGGCATTTTGAATAGAACTTTGCGTTCTGAAGTAATTTTCATGTTTCAATGGAATTGAAAAATTGCCAATAGTATTATCAGTAAATGAGTTAGAGTTTACGTAAATCCTTTCCTCTTTCATAAAATTTTTCAATTCGGGATAATGCGAAATATAAGGTGCTGGTATTGAGCCTTCATTTCCATATTGTTCTTTCCATACTTTGGCAAAAAAATCGGTATATCTTTTTTTACCCCAAGTGGAAAAATGAAAACTCAACTCAAAGGTTTCACTACAATCCAAAAATAGGTTGTTTTTTACGTTTACATAGGAGCAGGTATTTCCCAAAACTGCTGCTACACGTGCGCCTTTGTTGCCAATTTTGTAGAAAAGGTTGTCCTCAATACGCCAGCCCGCACTGGCTTCATCGGCATAGATGGCATAAACACCTTCACCAATCAAACCTATATCGTGAAAATAATTCCCGCGGATTATCTGCCCTCTCATCAGTTGGTTTTTTCCAAGAAAACCGTAAATAGCACCAAAGTCCTTAAACTCAAGCAACACGTTTGAAATTTCGTTTTTCTCTATCAGCTGGTCGTTTCCCGAAATGGTGATAGCACCGTGTGGTGCATCGTGTATTTTGTTGCCAATAACGTTGTTTCCCACGCCCGATAGCTTTATTGCGGGCGAATAAACCCTGTCGTAGAATGCCCAGTCGTATATTTCACAACCCACCACCGAATTATTTCCTTTTTCCAGCGTTTCATAATTTCCGCCTTCCAATACAATGGCTGAGCTTCCAATGGTATGAATCAGACAGTTTTCGACACTATTATTTTGGCCATCTATAGTCAGTGCAGAAATTCCAAAGTTTCTGAATTCGCAGTTTTTAAATGAAACTTCATTGCAATTATGAAGCGATACAGCCTTTAATCTGCCGAGTTCAAAACATATATTTTCCATCTTAAAATTGCTAATACTTTCGAGGTTCAATAGCTCTTGCGAAGTATATGTAAGGGCAATATTGGCTGTTTTTGGATTATAATCTGCTGGCGGATAAAAATACAGTTTACTGCTTTGTCTATCAATAAAATACTCACCAGGCACATCAATTTCTTCGAGCAAATTGGTGGCAAAGAAAAAGGAATGAACACTTG
>JBMOHG010000617.1:0-2124 GCA_049317965.1 Paludibacter sp. | reverse complement strand
AACTTTGGGCAAATTTCTGAGATAACAGAAAATAACCGTAATCGTTTATATTCATATCCGCTTTGGCTTGTAAAAGCAAATCGACAACCGGCGTATAATTGGTAGTACTTGCTTTTTCCCAAAAACCGGCAATTGCTTCTTGTGTTACAGCCGATAGGCTAATTTGAGCTAGTGCTGCATCGTAAGGAACCGAAAACGAACGACCGAACATTTTCACAGTCGTCATACTTGCATTGGTAAGTGTTTCAGCAGGTTTACGAATAGGCGATACTTGCTGTGGAACTGGTGGAATGGGCAATGTAACAGCTACAATCTCTGGTTTGATAGCTGGTGGAACTACTTCAGGAGCAGTTTGTTTTGGAGGAATTGTACAAGTAGGTGCAACCTGCGGTTTTGGTTTTTGAGGTAATTTTTTACCCGAAAAAACAGCGAAGTGTTCCCATTCTTTACGCAGATAATCAGAAAATTCCTTGTCGCGTTTGTTTACATAATCGCCATATTCCTTTTGTAGACGATTCATACCTTCTTTATTCTCAGTTGCAAACTTATTCAAGTTTGCCTGCTCTTGTTTTTGATATTCTTCAAATGTTTGAGCATTTGCCGAAAATAAAAATATCAAAAATAATGTCGAAAAATAAACTCTAAGCTTTTTCATATTTCGTGTTTTTAAATTGTGATTAAGTTGTTGTTAGTAAGTTTATTGTTATTGTTTAATTAAAGAATATATATTTTTTCTATATCCAAATTAACAAAAGGTTTATGAAGGATAAGCGGTTTCCTAACCGCTAAAGTTGGATTTTAAGCGACTTGGAAGTCGCTTGTCTATAGTTTTATCTATCATTTTTTAAAAAATCGACCGCCTACGGCGGTTGTGTTTAATAGACAAATAATCAAATAAATTAATAATCCCTAACACAACGAACTGAAAAACCATAACTCTTGGTAATGTTGTTTCTGTACAGATAGCTATTATGGTAGGTCAAGTACCTGAGCCAGGCACTGGTGGTATCGCCCTCGGTAGAACTCCACCAGTAACCGTAGTATCCAATGTTGTCGTACGTACCATCGTAGTAGCGGTAACCGCCCGGCAGAGCTGAGAAGCCAGAACTGTTATTTAATGTTATATTATCTCCTATTGTACCAGTGCTTGTATAGCTTGCCCAATTAGTTTTGGCTGCTAATGCTTTGGCTATGCTGCTAGAAGTAACAAGATGATTACTTACATAGCTTTCGAGTGTAGTCCATTCGGCATCGGTGGCAACGTGCCAACCTGCAGGGGCTAATTTGGCGTTGTTTACTGCATACCAGTTATACATTGCACCATAAGTGGTTTTATTAGAAGCTGCATCGTTATTATACCAACAATATCCTGGTGTAGCCAATGCCACCCATGCAGTACCATCAGTTACCAGCGGAATGGCAGTACCATCGTTGTATTTGGTGGTTTTCAGGTTTTCAACCATCCATGTTTGTGTACCAATAGTGACCGAAGTATATACATTGCCGTCGATATCAGTTATACCTGTAGGAGTAGTCAATGTTTTAAAACTTACTTCATTTCCATAAGCCGTCCCAACACTATTTGTTGCAAAAGCTCGTACATAATAAGTGGTATTGGCTGTTAATCCAGTCAGTCCACTAACAAAACTACCAGTTCCTGAAGTGATAGGTGAAACGCTGTTGGCAGTAGTTGGATTTGAAGCTGTACTCCAACAAACTCCTCTGGCTGTTACAGTTGCACCACCATCACTGGTTACATTGCCACCACCTGTAGCAGTTGTAGCAGTTATTGCCGATACAGCCGAGGTAGTAATAGTTGGTGTTGTTAGTATTATAGAAGTTTTAAAACTAACTTCATTACCATAAGAAGTCCCTACACTATTAGTTGCATAAGCCCGAACATAATAGTATGTAGATTTACTTAAACCGGTAATATTACTATTAAATTCACCAATTCCTGCACCATCAATAGTTTTAGAATTAGCAATTGTTGGTCCAGTAGAAGTACTCCAACAAACTCCTCTTGCTGTTACAGATGCGCCACCATCACTGGTTACATTACCACCACTAGTAGCAGTTGTAGCGGTTATTGCCGATACAGCAGTGGTAGATATTACAGGAACT
>JBMOHG010000616.1:0-2128 GCA_049317965.1 Paludibacter sp. | reverse complement strand
AAGCAATTTATAGCAAATTACAATTCTGTATTTTGAGTCTTAATTCTTCTGTCTTCTGTCTTCTGTCTAATGTCTTGATTCTTGGCTCTTTTGTCTAATGTCTTGATTCTTGGCTCTTGATTCTTGGCTCTATCAATCTATATTAGTAACAAATTGTGTTTGCAATTTTATCAGCCACTAATTTTCCTTTCAATTCTTCAACTAGCTTCAATGCAAAATCAACAGCTACTCCTGCTCCTTGCCCTGTAATTATCGTTCCCGATTTTACAACTTTATTTTCGGATAAAGTGGCACCAAATAATTGATTTTCAAAGCCAGGGTAACAAATCGCTTCTTTTCCTTCCAAAACACCTAATTTGCCTAGAATTGAAGGTGCGGCACATATTGCAGCTATGTTTTTCCCAAGTTTGAAGTGGCTTATTATCAATTTTTTTAATCCATCATGTCCATCTAAATTTTTTGTTCCCGGCATTCCTCCGGGCAAAAACAACAAATCCGACTTGCTAAAATCTACATCGTCAAATAAATAATCTGCTAAAACTTTAATTCCGTGTGCACCACAAACTTCTAAGTTGGCAGTAATTGAAATTGTTTTCACTTCAATGTCGGCACGACGTAAAATATCGATAGGAGTGATGGCTTCAATTTCTTCAAAACCATTTGCCAGAAATACAGATACTTGCATAAGATTTATTTTAATTTGAAATTATAAGTAATACTTCCTGAAGAAATACCATCACCGCGACTGAATCTGGTGTTTTTTGCTGCTGTTCTAGCTGCATTTCGGGTTTGAGCGTCTGAAATGGTTGCAGTGCCAATTGAGGTACTTGTTACATTTCCGTTGGCATCAACTTGGATATTTACTGTTATCTTGCCTTCTACATCTTTGTCGTAAGTTGGCGAAACCAGCCGACCAGTAAGCGACCGTCCATTTAACGACCACGAATTACCTCCTGAATTACCTTTTCCAACCGGATTCCCCTGATTATTATCCCCTGTTCCTGTTCCACTGCCCGTCGATTTATTGTTGCCAAACATTCCATTCATGGCATTCGCTTTTTCAATCGCCTCCTGTTCTTTGCGGTTTTGTTCGGCAATTTTCTTTTCAGTTTCGAGCCGTTGATTTTCTAATGCTTCCTTTTCTTTTCTTTCAGTTTCTTTTTTCTTTTGTTCGGCTATTACCAGCGAATTATCTTTTTGAGTAATAATTTCTTGTTTGGTTGGAGTTGTTTGCTTAATTGGTTCAGATGCCAATTCCTCTTTCTGAGGAGTTTCAGCGGGCATCTCTGTCATTCCACTTCCATCTGTATTATCACCAAAACTCACAATAAGTCCTTCATCATCTTTCGGTTCGGGTTGTGTAACAGGCATTACAACCAACCAAAGCAGCAGGAATAATATTATGCAAGATAGCACAGAACCAATAATACCATATAAGTTTGATTTCTTCACTTTGCTATTTTTCAGCTGATTTTGTCGCAATTACTAATTTCAATTTATGTTGGTTGGCTATATCGAGTACTTTTACTACTTCTTTGTACGCAATGTTTTGGTCGGCATGTAATGCAATATAAGTGCTTGTGTCTTTGGCCACCAGATTCAGAATATATGATTCGAGTAGTTCCGGTGCAATAACTTCAGGCTTTGCATTTCCCTCTGCCACAAAGTATTGTCCTTTTTCATTAATTGAAACTCTTGCAATGACTGATTTGGTTGATGAACTTGCCTTGCTTTGAGGCAAATTAATTTTTATATCGTTTGGCGACGACATAGTAGATGATATCACAAAAAATAAAAGCAATAGAAATATGATATCCGTCATGGATGCCATTGAAAATGAAGCTTCTACTTTATTTCTTTTTTTTAATCCCATAATTTTTTTATTTACTATTTAATCATTCACCATTTACCATTCACCACTAATCATTCACCACTAATCATTCACCATTAGTCATTCACCATTTACCATTCAATGACCACTATTTAACCGGTTCATTCAATAAATCAAGAAATTCCATGGTTTTCGATTCAAGAATACGCACAACAGAATCGACACGTGAAACTAAATAATTGTATGCAAAATAGGCAAGAATACCAACAATCAAACCACCAACAGTTGTAACCATAG
>JBMOHG010000615.1:0-2131 GCA_049317965.1 Paludibacter sp. | reverse complement strand
GTTTTTCATTTTTAGGATTTTCAAAAAATGAACTTCCTATTGATAAAGATATGCCAGCCATTTCTATTAACGATAGCTCGCAACTTGGCATTTTGAATTCCCGCATGGGAAGTCGTTTTTCGCTCAACTTTTTTAGTGGCAAACGGGGCATTCATACCGGTGCGTTGGGTTTCGATTCAGATGAATATTCCGAATTATTGGTTGGTGTAGAGCAAGATGGAAAGTTTGAAATTTTCCGTTTGGCTAATCCACTCATTAAATCAAGCTATCTGCAAAATCAAACGATGCAACTTGCCATGACGGGCATGCAACTCAAAGGAACTTCCAGCAAAGGATTGGAAGTGTCGGTAACGGTGGTTTCGCCCTTTACGCCCTCCAAAACTTTGGACGAAACAGAAGCTATTAAAATACAAGTTTCGCCGTTTTTTTATTTATTGGTACAACTAAAAAACACCACCGAAACAGCTGTAAATGCAAAATTATTAGTTGGCTTAAAGAAATTACCGTATAATCCAACCATGGAATATGCGGTGTGGGGTTATGGTTATGGTCGGATTGCCAACGAAATGTATTACAAAGACCAAACAGCAAGCAATGCAGTGATTGCATTGGAAAGTATGAACGTTAAAACAACCGGCTTTGAGAAAGAAGCATTCAATGGCTTATCGTACGAATTGTCCATTGCACCGAAAGTAGTTGAGAATATAAGTTATTCTTATTCAACTTATTATAATGGTCGTGTACAGCGAGATAATCGTATCAATAGTGATTTGAAATATTATTACACTTCATTTTGGAAAAATATAGAGGAAGTAAAAGCCTATGCCAAAGCCAATTTTGATAAAAATTTAGCTGCCTCGATTCAGTTCGAAAACTTAATACTACGTTCCAAACTTTCCGGTAAGGATAAATGGATGATGGCACTGACTTTTCACGCCGATTTGGCCAATACATTTTTGTTGTTGGACGAAAAACAACGTCCGTATTTCTACTTATTGGAAGGAAGATTCAAACACCAAAGTACGGTGGATGTAGCGCACGAAACAGAGCTTGTAGCCTTATTTAATCCATGGCGGTTGAAATTACAACTCCAACAATGGAGTAATTATTTGGCAACCGAACGGGTGAAACGAGAGCCTGAACGTGGGCGAAAAGCATTTTACCAAGGTTATAGTGCTGCGGAATATGGACCTTATGTGATGCACGATGTGGGCGATTATCCCTACATTAGCGAATCGTCCGATTACGATTTTGGACCCTATATGGCTGCTGAGGAAAATACCAATTATGCCATGTTACTATATTGGTATTGGAAAATTTCGGGCGACGATGAGTTTGTGAAACAGAAACTCGGATTTGTTGAAATGCTTTTACACTCGCTTGTGAACAGAGATATTGATGGCAATGGTATTGTGGATCACGCACAAGGTTGGACCAGTTTCGATTCCAGTAAATCGCTGCGCATTTATACCGAAAATTCGTATGTTGGCGTAAAACAAATATCAGCCTACACCATGGCTTCTGAAATGTTTCGTGCATTGATTACTAAAGGCGATCACGAAATTGGGGAATTGGTAAAAATGAGCGATGGCGAAGGTCAGGGTTTCAAAAATATACTCGACGTACCGAACGAAGTATTGCGTTTGCGTCAGGCAATTTTTTACGAAGCCGAAGCCAAAAAGATTCTGGCAACGCTCAAAAAAGCCCAAAAGCAATACGGTTATATTCCGGTTTCGTTGGATAAAAAATACGCCGATGGCAATCAAATGTCTGTTGTATTAGGCGATGCATTGATGTATCCGGGATTTACGGATATGAAATCGCCCATTATTGCAGAAATTGCCAAATTACTCAAAACTACGTACGAAAAGGCCTATCCATTGTCCAAAAAATCGTATGGCATAACGCTCACATCAAGTGAAACACCGACTTGGTACAGTAAAATTATGGTTTCTGATATTGTGGCGCAGCGTTGGTTTAATTCAACTAACAATTCGGTTCGCTTTGTCTATCAGCACAATGTAAATTCACCTTATTCCTACAATGATGGCATGGAAACCGAAAGTCGTTCATGGATTGGTTATTTCTATCCGCGTGGTGTGGTGACCTTGGGCTATTTTATGAATGAAGC
>JBMOHG010000614.1:0-2131 GCA_049317965.1 Paludibacter sp. | reverse complement strand
CAAAATTAGGCGATGGTAGAGCCATTTTGTTGGGTGAGCAGATTACGTCTGGAGGATTGCGTTTCGATATTCAGTACAAAGGTTCGGGTATTACGCCTTATTCGCGACAAGGAGATGGACGGGCTACATTGCGTGCTATGCTGCGCGAATACATTATTAGCGAAGCCATGTATGCTTTGAATATTCCAACTTCGCGTAGTTTGGCCGTGGTGGCAACGGGTGAGCCTACATATCGCGAAAAGATAGAGGCTGGAGCTGTGCTCACAAGAGTTGCAGCAAGTCATATTCGTGTGGGTACGTTCGAACATGTAAGTCGGTTTTGTTCCAATAATACACTTTCCGATTTTCTGAATTACGTTATTCAGAGACACTATCCTGAATTGTTGGAGTCGGAAAATCGAGCATTATCATTGATCGAAAAAGTTATTGATAAACAAACCGATTTGATTGTAAACTGGTTGCGAGTTGGTTTTATTCACGGTGTAATGAATACCGATAATATGACTATTTCGGGCGAAACGATTGATTATGGGCCATGTGCTTTTATGAATGCATATAATCCCGAAACAGTTTTTAGTTCCATCGATACCCACGGGCGCTATGCTTTTGGCAATCAGCCTACGATAGCATTATGGAATATCACCCGGTTAGCCGAAAGCTTGTTGCCGTTAATTGATAGTGATATGAATATTGCCATTAAAAAAGCCGAAATCGTTTTAGCTTCTTTTCAATCAATATTTGAGACAAAATATTTCAACATGCTAGGTGCTAAAATTGGAATTAATAGTTTGATGGAAAATGATAAAATGCTGATTAATGAACTTCTTAATTGGATGTTTCAAAACAAAGCAGATTTTACCAATACTTATAATCGTTTGCTTTATCCGGCAAGTGTACAAAGTGAAATTTACGAGCAAAACGAATTTCAAGAATGGCAGAAAGAGTGGAAAAAGCGGATAGCAATCGAAAATGATTGGCAACTAATAATGCAAAAAACCAATCCGGTGTATATACCTCGTAATCATTTGGTGGAAGCTGTAATTGAAGAACTTACAACAACAGGTAAAAGTTCGTCATTCGAAAAATATATGGAACGTTTGTCTGCACCTTATGCTGCTGCAAATTTTGACAATATGTATATGCATCCGCCCTCGAACAACGAAGACCAATGCTACAAAACCTATTGTGGAACGTGATGGGATTTAAATAACTGCCGTCTGACCGGATAAACCACTCATTACTTATTCAAACATTGGACGCCGCATTGTTGGGAACCAACGGTCAGCGTAGCTAATTATTACTAATCCCAACTTTTGTATTCTTAGAATTTGTAATCCGTTTTGAGCACGATTTCGGGAGAGATGTTTCAACCCTGAAATAACCTTCTCAGCTTATCGTGTGAGTTATTAAAAAAATACACGATTCTTTTATTAAAGAAAATTATTGGTTATAATTTGTCTTAATTTCCATCATTATTTTTTATTCAGCTAAATTTTTGGTAATTTTGTAGCTCAAAAGGATTATTTTACTGTTGAAAATTAGTTGTTTATCTGCAAAAATTACTTGAAATATAGATGTTTAAACGTATAAAATTTATTGTATTTGTTCTCATTTATCCTTATATAGCTTTAATTGCGTCGACAAACGATACAATTTGGACACAATATAAAGACGGTGAATTTACAACACAATGTCAGCAAAGAGTTAAAGTGTCAAATCGTGTTGCAGCCGAAGTGTCTGATTATCTCGTAACAGATTTTGATAATTCTCCAGGTCATCTTTTTTCATGGGCTTTAAAGGATTTGGGTTTACAAAACAAAGGAAATGAACTTATTATAGTTTTTAAATCGTCGAATAAAGACATAAATACAGGAATAACATTGGGTGTATTTGATATAATTGTACCAAATATTACTTCATTTAAGGATGTTCGGGTTAAGGCAATTGTTTCAAAAACGAAGTATAAAAATGGAATAAATAAAGTAACTGCCGACATTATATATTCTGCACTACTTTTGGATAAAGCTTATTGTGTTTTTACTGTTGTGCCACAAAAAAACAACGAAGAACTATTTGTAAGCAATATTAAAATTAAATTTGGATGGTTTTTTAATCTTTTTATTACTCAAAA
>JBMOHG010000613.1:0-2140 GCA_049317965.1 Paludibacter sp. | reverse complement strand
ATCGTATATTTTTTAATAATAGTGAACATAGCCTTTCTTGTGAACCACTATCAAGTTACTTATACGATAATAAGATTGAGAAACTATTTAAAGTAATTAATACAGCTTGTTATAGGGGTTACTATGCTACATGGAAAATAGAAAACAACAAAATCTACCTATTGAATATTGAATCTCCGTTGACTTTAATGAAGGGGAAGTTTGAAAAAGAGAAACCTATTTCGGCAATGGAAAAATTATTTCCCGGACAAACTGAGGTCTTTGCTTATTGGGTTAATGGAAAGTTAAAGATTCAATCGGGTGAACTCATAGAATATGTACATATGGGTTACGAGTCAGTTTATGATACAGATATATTCCTAAAGTTTGAAAATGGTGTTTTGATAGATGAGAAAATAGTCAAAAATTCTCCAATTTAAATTTGACACAAACAAATCCATTTGGTTGTAAAATAATGTTCAACTTTGTGATTTTTACTCTTTATCTAACAATTGAATAAAACATAATATTGAAAATATAGTAAATGGATTAAAAAAACCTTGATGTGTTTTTATTCCTATCAAGAATTTACTTTAAATCAAACAGAGAATAAGTTTAATATAATTATGCTCCTTTGTTAGTTAAATTGGAAAGTGAAATTTGATAAAATTTAAAATTCTAATTTAAAGACTTTTAAATTTCCTTCTTTCGCCAGCCGCCTTTTAATAAATACCAGTAGCCCAATCCGCCAATAATTATCCAATATACAAATTCCGACATCCAAACCACTGCAACTGAGCTTGGGTTGATAATGGCAGTGTAATAAACATAGCTTATATAGAAAAATAAAGTGACGAACTCCATAAAAAATGCAGTTCTGGTATTGCCAGTGCCCGAAACACCATTGAAAACAATAAAACTTAATGCGAAAAGCAGGTTGGCAATTGAAACAATCCTCATAACCGGAATACTTGCCAATATCAATCCTTCGTCGTCGGTATAAATATGTGCAAAAAGTTCCGGGAAAAAGAATGTCGAAATCATTAATGGTAAAACCAAAATGAAAGAAATAAACGCCACTTTGTTAATCAATGGTAGTACTTCTTCTTTTCTGCCCGCACCAATTAAATTGCTAACCAGTGTATTAACTGTAGTGGCTAAAGCAGAAGCAGGAATCATAAGCAGAATGTACAAACTTCTACCGATATTGGAAACAGCAAGATTTCGCTCGCCGGTATGTTCGATAAAAATAAAGAACATGAACCATGTGGATATGGAAATGAAGTATTGGAACATGATAAAAATCGACAAATCCAATATTTGGAAAATTGTTTTGAATTCTACTTTTTTAAACTGAAATAATCCATACAGTTTAATATCAGCACGGAAAACAGTGTAAAGAATTACATAAATAAGCGTTACTATTTCTGCAATAACCGATGAAATACCTGCGCCTTCGATACCCAATGGAGCAAATCCGAAATGACCGAAGATTAAAATATAATCGAATAAAATATTCGTTATCGCCATTAATATGGCCGAAGTAGTAAGAATACGTGTTTGTGTAATGCCAACATAAAATGCACGAAATATGGCATTTACAAAGGCGAAAAAGTAACCATAAATACGCCAGTCGAGGTAGGCAATAGTAGATTTGTAAACTGGTTCCGAACTCACTACAATTTTCATTAATAGTGGAACGCCTTTCAACGAAATCCAGAAAATCAGGACACTCAGCAATAAATTGAAGAGCAGAGCATTATTAAAAATATGGCCAATCTGACTATAGTTTTTTTCTCCGTTCCGTCGTCCAATAAGTATTTGCGCCCCCTGACTAAAACCAAACCCAATCATGAAAATGGCAAAGTAAAAAACACCGCCAATGGCCGAAGCACCCAATTCAACTTCGCCTACACGACCTAGAAACGCGGTATTGGTGACATTAACAATATTCTGCGAGATTAGTGTTAAAAATATTGGATATGTTATTTTTAATATGTTTTTATTGGAAGTCATAAGTGCTAATAGTGTAATCGATTTGATTATCAGTTATTTGTGAAATTTAAAGTTGATATAATCAAAAAGTGCATTCATGTATCAGTAACTTTAACAATATTCTGCGAGATTAGTGTTAAAAATATTGGATATGTTATTTTTAATA
>JBMOHG010000612.1:0-2143 GCA_049317965.1 Paludibacter sp. | reverse complement strand
TTACCTTATATTTCAAAGAAAGCTCAAACCCTTTTGAAGTTGTTTTGCCTGCATTTATTGATTGTGTTTGCGATGGATTCTGCGAAACTACATTGTCAATAATTGCATCGTTGACGGTAGTCTGAAATACACGGGCTGTGAACATGCCTGATTCTTTAATTCGCATGTCGAAACCTGCATCAATGCCAAGACCGGATTCGGGGTTTAAATCAGGATTGGGTAACTGACCATTTTTGCCGGGAACATCTTTATCTGAAAGTGCAATGGTGCCACCAATGGATTTAAGGCCGGGGGTCATAAAACTTGTACCCACATTTACGAAAGGACTTAAACCGAATTTTGTATTGTATTTTAAACCTGCATTCCACAGAAAATAATTCCATGACTGTGATTTGTTGCCGGGAGCATTGCCGCCTAATTTAGTAATATCGTAACTTATGATATTATACCTTGCGCCACCACGAATAATTAAATCGGCAATACGAAATTCTTCCTGTGCATAAATACCGGTTTGATTTGCGGATGCATCGTTGCCGGTTGTTTTATCCATGTTTACAGCTTTGCCCCATGTTTCGTATTTTGCGGTTTGAAAATCTACGCCAGCAGTAAGCGTGCTGTTTTTTAAATGTTTCCACGAAAAAGACAGGTCGGCTGGAATAATGGTTTGTACCACGCCATTGTCGGAAGCCAGTTTTAAACGGTCGTCTAACGTTAGGGATGTATTTGAATAATTATCTTCCTGCCATGATCTGTCGTAGTTGCGATAACCTACCTTTGCATTTAAAGCAGCATTATCATTTATTTTATATGTATAGGCGAAATTTGCCAGTTTGTACTGATGGTCATAACCCCTGTTTGGTCTGCCTGCATCACCAGTGTGTAATGTGCCATTAGCAAAAAGAGAAAGCTTGTGTTTTTCTTCTTTATCGAGAAAATAATTTAAACCCAGAAATAATTTACCCTTGTTGTATTCAGGGTGATCAATCATGTTGAGCCATGAACCCTGTGAGCCGTAATCGGTGTAATCGGATTTTTCGTAAGAAAGACCCGTGATTAAATGAAGCCTTCCGAAACGGTTCTGATGGTAAATACTTCCGTTGATAGTGTTGTAGGTTCCACCACTTAAACCAATGATGGTGCGGGCTGAATCAATTTTTTCCTTTAACACTAGGTTAACTGTACCTGAAAGCGGGCACTGGTTGCCTGCAAAATCCTGTGACAGGTAATTTGAATAGAGCACGGAAGCAGGGCCACGCTGAACCTCAATACGGTCAACGGCATTGAGTTCAATACCCATAGGATCAACAAAGGCATCAATAGGTAAGCCCTGTAACATATAGGTGCTGTATTTCGGGCCTACACCGCCATAAGATCCCCAATTGGCATCGTTGCGTGAAAGCACACTGACGGCATTACCCGGTAAATACTGAATGGCTTCTGCTACGTTACGGTTACCGGATATAATGCCTTTGAGTTCCCTGAAAGAAATTACATCAATTTTTTGTGTTACATTCCCCTTGTTTTGCAGTGTTTTGGATGCTGTTACCACCACTTCATTCAAGTATGTGGTATCTTTTGTAATCTGTGAGAAACAGAACGCAGGCATAAAAAGGGTTGCCAGTATAGCAAAAGAAGCCATGCGCAGCTTTTGAGGAATCTGATTATTTTTGTTTTCCATTTGATTTTTAGTTTTTTATGTTACGTTTATTAAATTCGTGTTACCGTAGAGTCAAAAAAATTATTCTAAATCAGTCATAACAAGTTTACCGTGCTTGATTCCTTTTATTCCAATAATTTTATTTGAAAGTTCAATAAGTTTTTTAGAATTACCTTTAACAGCAATTGTTTCTAAACATAAGTCATGTTCAATATGTACATGCTGAGTCGATAATATTAATTCATGGTAATCGTGTTGTACTTGCATTAATTTACTGTTTAATTCTCGTTTGTGATGGTCGTAAACAATAACAACTGCTCCTGCTACAATACTGTTACCTGTTTTTTTAGTTTCAAACAAATTGTTTTTAATTAAATGTCTGATAGCCTGAGAACGATTAGGAAGATTTTGCGTTTTAACAAATTCATCTAAGCTTTCTAAAACATTTTCTTCTAATGAAACTCCAAATCTTTTTACTTGCATAAT
>JBMOHG010000611.1:0-2144 GCA_049317965.1 Paludibacter sp. | reverse complement strand
AATTCTAGTCAAATTTTATATATAAACGAAGTCTGAGTTTAACAGCAGACCCTAAATAGATTCACTTACTTTTCAATAGATTATAACTTTGAAAATGTTGCAAGCAAAAAAACATGAAAAAAACTTTATTATTACTTACAGTGCTGTATTTGTGTTTGTTAACCGTTCGTGCTGAACGAGTTGATATGCTCAAACTGGGTGCAAAACCTGATGGAAACAAGCTTAACACAGTTTTAATCAACAAAACTATTGATACTCTTAATGTCAATGGTGGCGGTACATTATTTTTTCCTGCAGGGAAATATCTGACTGGTGCTATAAAATTAAAAAGCAATATCACTATCGAATTGGAAGCCGGAGCAACACTCTTATTTTCGGATAATTTCGATGATTATTTGCCTTTTGTAGAAATGCGCCACGAAGGAATTATGATGAAAAGTTTTTCGCCACTAATTTATGCCGTTGATGCAGAAAATATTACGATAAAAGGCGAAGGCAAGATTGATGGACAGGGAAAAAAATGGTGGGATGAGTTTTTTAGAATTTATGTTGATTTGGGAAAAAGCGGGGTGCGTGACTTGAATAAATACCAACCGATGTGGGACAACGCAAACGATGTAAAAACACTATATGCCGAAACCAATCAGGATTATATTTCGTCGATGCAACGACGTTTTTTTCGACCACCATTTATCCAACCCATCCGGTGCAAGAATATACGTATTGAAGGAATAACTATTGTAAACTCGCCATTTTGGACAGTAAATCCTGAGTTTTGCGAAAACGTAACCATTGATCGGGTAACCATCAATAATCCACTTTCGCCAAATACCGACGGTATAAATCCCGAATCGTGCAAATACGTTCATATTTCTAACTGTCATATTTCTGTAGGCGATGATTGTATCACACTAAAAAGTGGCAGAGACTTACAAGCCCGGAAATTGAATGCTCCGAATGAAAATATCACCATCACCAATTGCACTATGTTGGCTGGTCATGGCGGTGTGGTTATTGGCAGTGAAATGAGTGCCGGAGTAAAAAAAGTGGTTATCAGTAACTGTGTATTTGATGGAACCGACCGTGGTATCCGCATCAAATCGACCCGTGGACGTGGTGGGGTGGTGGAAGATATTCAAATTAGTAATATCGTTATGAAAAATATTAAAGAGGAGGCCATTATTATGGATATGCTTTACACCAAAATGCCTATTGAACCTGTGAGTGAACGCACTCCCATTTTTCGTAATATAAACATTAGTAATATTACAGGGTCTGGTGTGATGATTCCAATAAAAATCAGAGGTTTAGAAGAGTCACCCATTTCAAATATCACATTTACAAACATCAATATTGATGGCAAACAAAAATGTGTTTTTCAAAATTGCAATAACATAAAAATGGTAGATGTATTTGTAAATGGAGAAAAAATTACAGCAAAATAATGGATTGTTTATCAATCTGGTGTACAAAATGTGACCTTAATTGTCAAATTTCAATTCAAATTAATTATTAAAAAACAATTATTGAAATATAATAATTGAAATTGTCGTTATAATTAAACAGTTGATTGGTTACATTTTATTATTTTTTTTCGTCATGTAACAAATATAAGTAATAGGAATAAAATAATGTCGCATTTTATAAGAATTTCAAATAACACAAAAAATCATTGATGCTATTTTGAACGTCTTTTGTACTTTCATTCGGTTGTTTAGCCCGCTAAACGCCCTCACTCAAGTCCAAAATCCATTTCAAAATAGCTATCAAAAATTACGACATTATTTTCTTCCTATAACTTAAAACCCAACTTTTCATGAGCCAGATGTATAAAAAAATAGCCATTTTACTTGTTTTTTCGTTCCAACTATTACAGTCAAAAGGGTTGGCCCAATCTTACGAAACACAATTCTCGAAGCCTCTTGGAACGGTTTTACAAGAAATAGGAACACGTTTCAAAGTAAAACTGAAATATGATGTCGATACAACCGGCAAAATTGTTACGTTTGCCGATTTTCGCATTCGGCCGTATTCAGTTGAAGAATCTCTGACGAATGTTTTGTCGCTTTTCGATTATAAGTTTGCCAAACAAGACGAAAAGACCTATAAGATAAAAGTATACGAATATCCACGTCGAACACCTG
>JBMOHG010000610.1:0-2153 GCA_049317965.1 Paludibacter sp. | reverse complement strand
AAATACTCAATTTTCATCCTTAAAATTATTCTTTATGAAAAAAATCTATTTTATTTTAGCCATCTCTATTTTTATTTCTTCGTTACAACTTCAGGCACAGGATTCGACAAATGTAAAATTTACAAACGAAAGAATTTTATACACTATCGGGCTTAATGAAGTTCCAAACGGTTGTAACTTACCACTTATTGGGTTTGTCAATAAAGCCAAAGGCAATCATTCAGGATTACAATTGGGGTTTTTAAATTCCAATTCTGCCAATTTTAAAGGTTTGCAGGTTGGTTTTGCAAATACTGTAGGCGAAAGTAACAGTGGTGCGCAGGTTGGGTTTTTCAATACTGTCAGTCAATCGACTCAAGGGCTGAGTGTTGGTTTTTTTAATACCAATGGTAACAGTGCCAGTGGATTACAAACGGGTTTTTTCAATACCCTAGGTAATTCATTTTCAGGGATTCAATGTGGGTTTTTCAACACACTTGGTAATTCGGGAAAAGGATTACAGGTCGGATTTTTCAATACGCTTGGAAATTCATATAAAGGTTTAGAAGTTGGATTCTTTAATACTTTGGGAAATACAATCGAAGGTACTCAAATTGGATTTTTCAATACTGTTGGAAATACAGCACAAGGACTTCAGATAGGATTTGTTAATACCGTAGGAAATAAAACCGAAGGTGCACAAATTGGGTTTATAAACACAACCAAGAAATTATCGGCTTTTCAATTGGGTTTTATTAATAGGGTAGATACCGTAGTAAAAGGAATTCCGGTAGGTTTTTTGTCGTTTGTGAAAAAAGGTGGATATCAAGTAATTGAATTAGGTACAACTGAAATGTTTCCGGTTAATTTAAGCTATAAAACAGGAATAAAAGAATTTTATACCTCTATAATTCTGTCCTACAATCCTATTTCACAAAATCATTATGGAATTGGTATGGGAATTGGGTCTATCATTCCAATAAACGAAAAACTCAATTTTAATCCCGAATTTATTTCTCAAACGACTTGCACGGTCTTGTGGGATCAAATTTACAACCTTCACTTAAATTTGAATTACAAGCTTTCCGAACATTTTAGTCTCTCGGGTGGTCCAACTGTAGTTTGGAATCATTTACAAAATGGTTCAACGCTTCATGAGCCAGTCATCTATATTTACAAAAATGAAATTAATTCCAGAAATAATATATTGGTGGGGCTCAATGTAGCTTTGAATTATCAGTTTGGAAAATAAATGATTATCCGCATTATACACATTTATAATAAATTGAAAATATAGGAGCGTAGCTCTGTAATCTTTGTATTAAATAGGAATATAAGAGGTTATTGAGGAGCGTAGCTCTGATATCTTAATCTACACATATTCATTAATTTAGTAAGATTTCAGGGTTACGCCCCTCTTTTATTAAATAAATTACTTTTAACAATTCACAGTATCCTTTGCGGATAGTCATTAAAAAATATGAATTAATACAGACATCTGAATATTATCCACATAGTGCAAAATATGAAGGCTGTATTCTTTCGATTAATCAAATAAAATGCGAGATTTTTTAATTCCGATTACTTCAGTTTTTTAATGTTCTGAACCATAGAATATCTTATTTTTTCCAATAGTTTCGATTATCCCACTCTGATTCACCTCAGAGTGGGATTTTTTTTGTAGTAATTTTTTGACTCTCATCTGAATGTTGTTCAGATTTGATTGATTTAGCTGTATTTTATAGTTAATCAATGTTATAAAATTTAATTTATAGATTAAATAATGCTAAATCAACGCCAGTTTATTCAGTTAAATATATTTATATTGGAATTTCTGATAATAATTCTATTTCAGAGATTGCATTCGAATTCAGGGCTTTAGTACAAAATACTACATAGTATTAGGATGTTATTTTGTCGTAATTTGCTATTTAATATTCATTTTTCAATTCATTATCTGTAAGTTAAATACTGTAGCAGTTCTTTAAAAATCAAATTTCATTAAGTATTCTTAGTCGCATTGTATTTTTAGTTGGCGGAACGTAGTAATTAGTTCAAACTAGTAGTAAAACCTACTACAAATAATTATATATCAGCTATTTATGATTTTGTACTTATATTTGCTGCATAAATAATTCACTTTAATCTTTGTTGAAAAAACAAAGGAAAATAAA
>JBMOHG010000609.1:0-2154 GCA_049317965.1 Paludibacter sp. | reverse complement strand
CCAACAAATAGAGGGATCAGGTAAAAAACCAGGATTTACGGGATTATTATAGGCTGAAAGTTCAAATTGGGTTGATAGATATAATAAAAGTAAATAGTAAAATAGATTTCTCATCATGAATTAATTGAAGGTTTCATCTTATTGAAAATAAATATTAATAATTATTTGTTCAGCATTTTATTAATTTTATTTATCAATTTTCTGAGTCAATATTTGTCTATTCATCATTTTATGAACATCAATCCCTGCAAATAAGACAGCGAATAAACCATGAGTATCATCTTCGTAAAAAGGTCTGTTAATGTAATAGTTTTCATCTTCCGAACACATGGTGCCTACACAAATATTATGTACTTTACCATTTGTGTCGATGTCCGATTTCACTGCATTCCAACCTTTCATCACAAATGGTTCATATTTTTTTGGGTCCAACCAACCATAGGTAACACCTCTTGCAATCGCCATTGTAAAAATTGCCGTGCCCGAAACTTCTTCAGGTGAATCTTTTCTGTCGAGCACATTGCGCCAAAAACCGCTTGCAGCCTGCCATTTTATCAAACTATTTACATGTTTTCGGTAATGTTCAAGAATTGGTTGATAATATTGGTTGCTTTTATCCAAATTCATTAAAACTTCTGTAGTTGCCCAAATACCCCAGCCATTGGCACGCGACCAGTGTGGCAACTTTGTTTTTTCTTCCGAATAATTGGCATGCATATAAAGATTTGCCTCCTTGTCCCAAACAAACTTATTAAAATTCAGCACCATTAATGCAGCATCGTTAATAAAGAAATCACGTTCTTCCTTTGTTTTTGCATATTGCGATGCTTGTACTAAAAATGGAATACCCATAAACATATCATCTACCCAAGTAGTGTATTTTTTTGGTGTAGTTCGGGTATAAATATTACTTCCCGGAAAACGAATTTGTTCTGTTCGCGCGTATTTAATCATCTCTGATACTAATTTTACATACTCTGGTTCCATCGCAAAATTTGAGTCTTTACGTAATTTATAAATAAATGGCAAAGATGGAGCCAATGTGAAATCGAGCAGCGGAACATTAATAATATAATGATTGGCCGATTCAACTTCATTCAAAGTTTTCACCTGATATTCTACAAACGATTTTCCTTTTAAGTGATATTCACAAAAATTAGTCGCCCATTGGTTATATTTTGGGTTTCCAGAAGTCTCCGATAATTGCTGCATTGCCCAAGCTACACCGCCATTATGATAATTCCACTGATAGTTTGTGCCCCATGGTTTAGGGTCAATTACATTGCCAACAATCTCAACTTTTGGAATTGTCCAGGTTATGTTTGCATTTAAGCCGGCATACATTTGCCCAAATTCAATGCGTTTTTCAGGCATAAATACTTTATCAAATTCATTTTCGAATGGTCCCACCACCAACCAATTTGTTAAAGTTGCAATTTTCACATCAAAATCCTTTATTTTTTCAGGTGCAAATTTTGGATAATTAATTTCACCAACAATCACAGCTCCTTTTGTTGCCGGCGGTTGCATATAAAAACACCAATCTTTTCCACCCTTTGTTTCTGATTTTATAAGTAATGCGTTCGTACCTTTTTTTAAGTTTAACACTGTTTTAAATGACATTTCAATACTTCGCTCATCGGACACAAGATGTATATTTCTTTGGCCTTTTTTCTCATAAACAAGATCATTGTTCAACCAGATTTTACAACCATCATTGTGCTCCAAATCAATATTCATTTTCATGTCAATTGCTGATTCAAGAATGGTATATGCATAAGCAACAGCTGGTTTCTCTGTGGTAAATGTTCTTCCAAAATTCACAAATTGCATTTTGTTGAATTCTTTCTGGCTTGTGACTAATTCTAATCTATAACGAAAAGGAGTTTCCCGAATCAATTTATCACCAATAAGTTGTACTACATCAAGAGGATCATTAATACTAACTACATTGTTGTCATTCGCAAACAATGAAAGTGTGGTAATCAAACAAAAGAACATTATTTTCTTCATAATAATATGTATGTGATGTCAAAAAAATAAATGAAACTGAATTTGGGTGTCAATTTCAATACCTGAAAAAATATAGCTTTAAATCAGATATAAAATCCACAATGCAAATTAAGTAATTATTAAGCTGTCATCTACAACAAA